>NZ_JBALOQ010000022.1:104792-171100 GCF_036962705.1 Bacillus sp. JJ1562 | reverse complement strand
TTCTACTGAATAATGTTAAAGCCTCCGGCGGATGCCACGATTTTTTAAAGGAAATTTTTCGAGCTTTGCTCAAAAAAAATCGGGCGCAAATACGCCAAGGCGCATTTGATTGGAGGGATCTTTCATGAGTATTCAGCAGCAGATTATGAAAGAATTACATGTAAAACCCATTATTGACCCAAAGGAAGAAATAAAACTTAGAATAAATTTTTTAAAGGAATATCTTTTAAAAAGTAAGACAAATGGATTTGTATTAGGGATTAGTGGCGGACAAGATTCTACATTAGCAGGGAAACTTTGCCAAATCTCTGTTGAAGAGCTTAGAAATGAGGGGCATGAGACGACTTTTATTGCCGTTCGTTTACCATATCGAATGCAAAAGGATGAAGAGGATGCCCAAGCAGCATTATCTTTTATCAAGCCTGACCGAGCAATTACCTTTGATATTGCTACGACAGTTGATGCATTTGTGACGGAGTACAAGAAATCGAATTCTGAAGAGCTCAGTGATTTTAATAAGGGAAATGTAAAAGCAAGAGAAAGAATGATTGCGCAATATGCGGTTGGTGGTATGCATAATTTATTAGTGGTTGGAACAGACCACGCCGCCGAAGCAATCACAGGTTTCTTCACAAAATATGGGGATGGTGGAGCCGACTTACTGCCATTAACGGGTCTAACCAAACGACAAGGACGTTCCCTTTTAAAGGAATTAGGTGCAGAGGAACGTTTATATTTAAAGGTCCCAACAGCCGATTTATTAGATGTGAAACCATTGCAAGCTGACGAATCTGAGCTAGGAATCAGCTATGAACATCTCGATGACTATTTGGAAGGAAAAGAAGTACCTAAAGAAGAAGCTGAAAAAATAGAAAAACGTTATCAAGTTTCCAAGCATAAACGACACATGCCAGCGAGCATGTTCGATGAATGGTGGAGATAGTATTGGGCCTGTTTCTAAACATAAGAGACAGGCTTTTTACTATATTTTGCTATTGAATCTTGGAAACTTTTGTTAAAATGAAGGGGATAAAATAACAAAGGAGTTTATCTTTTGAAAAGTCTGATTATCGGTGTCTCTAGTTTAGTGATTCTTATTTTAATAATATCTATTTTATATTATGAAAAATCGTTCGAGAATACACCACATCTGCCTGAAGACAATACAAGTTCACCTGAATCTCAAGATAGACCTGAGGATTTGCAGCCAACCATTGTGACAGATTCGATTGGATATTCGTTGCAAAATGATGAATTAAAGATTACATATGATAATGGGGAGGACTGGGTTACAGTTCCAGTCGAAGTGGATCAACTTTTTAGTGGAGAATATAACGGAAATAAAATGGAACTCATTAATGACAGTTTTATTCTTACCGATAAAAGAGCAACGTTTTTATACGGTGAAGGCTCATATGAATTTGGATATACAATCAAACTAAAAACGACATTAGATAAAGGGGCAACTTGGCAGGAATCGATTGTGTATGAAAATTCCGCAGGTATTAGGTTTCGTAAAGTCGATTTTCTAAACGAAGAATTCGGCTATGTCATTTTATCCGGAGACAGGACGATGTCACAGGAATGGTCCACTACATTCATCACAAATGATGGAGGTAAAACGTGGAGAGAAACAGCCTATCCAGGTACAACAAGACTCATTAATAATGGTGGCTTCATCGATGAAAACACTGGTTTCTTATCATACGGAGTTATCAATCCAGAAGAGCCTGATTTTTATGTAACGACAGATGCTGGATTATCATGGAATAATGCTACTTTTAACATTCCTGAAAAATACAATAAGGTTTTTGTTACTCCAGAGGTCTCTTTTAAAGAAGATGATCATCTTGCAATTCTTCTAAACCAAGGACCGAATGGGGATTATATGGGCGGAAAAGTAAAAGGGAAATTCGTTTCATTTGATAATGGTTTGACCTGGGAGTTTGAATCGGAGGTTGCATCAAATGAATAATCGTAAAAAAGTTGTAGGATTGATCTTATTTGTAATTGCGATTTTATCCTTCTTCTTACAAATGTGCTATCTATTCCTCCATGCCAAATTTTTAATTGAGTACACTGATAATCGGTTATTTTATGTGATTAATATTGTTGTTGCTACTTTTTTAGGGCTGGCATTGCTCGTACTACTAAACCTAAAAAAGAATGGAAGGATCAACTGCTTAGCCGTGCTACTAGTGTTTATTAGTTTTAATGGTATTTTGATTTTTAAACATCCCATCAACCATAACATAAGTGTTTCACCAAATTTCAAGCATATATTCGCTGTTAAAGAAAATAGGGGTGATGCTCATTATTATCGCAGTTATTATGGTATTTTCGCACGACAAAAGGAGAAACTTCCGTATCAAACAAATGGCGAGTATAAAATTGAATGGTTAGCAAATGATGTTGCTGTGATGACTTATAGTGCTAAGGACGATTCACTCCATCAATATATTGGTACATATGGCGACCGAGGTAGAGGGGGTTCGTATTATTATGTTGGAGCAGCTTTACATGGTGAATGGAAGGGGAAAAATAGTAAGATTATTACTCATACAGAAGGAATTAACATCGAACATGATGGAAATACAGAAACCTTTAGTTGGGATCATGTTGTACAATTTGGTACTTTAGCTGTCGTTTTAGTTGAAAATAATGAAGCTAAATGGACGATTGTATTGAATGAGGATTTTAAAATGGATCAATCTACTGGAATAGGTGTAGGTGGAACAATTAGTCTTTATAAAGTTTCGGCGGAGAATAATGAATTGCTGACATTAACCAGATAAGAACGCATTTTAGTGCGTTCTTCTGGAATTATCTTCTTTTCTTTTTTGGATCAACAACAGCATTCTTTTTCACAATCCGGTCTAACTCAACATAGACATGGATATTTCTTTCATCGATATCGTTAACTTTGGAAACCTTGCCTTTTCGTCCTTTTATTTTGATTACTTCATCAACGGACGGTACAATTTGCACCAGCTGTGTTAATAATAGATTTTTATTTTCAAAGTAATGAACTACATACATGCGTATCACCTCATAAAATTCGTTAAAAGAGCCCAAATATTTACTCGATAATATATGTTTAAAATTTGTTTTGGTCCATTAAGTTTTGAAATTTTTTTTAGGTGGAGAAGACGATGGAAATAAGAGAATATAAGAGTACTCACGAATTAGGTTGGGTGCGCTGTAGAGTATTGGCATTTTTAGACATAGCGTATTTTGATAATGTACTTCAGGAGAAAGAAAAACGATAATCCAGCAATCGAATTAGTTGCGGTTGAAAATGAGCAAATCATTGCTTTATTGGATATTGAATATGAAATTGAGGAAAGAACTGTGTGTTCAAGAGGAAACTGACTTGGCGGCATGATATGGCATATTGCACTTCATCCCGATTATAGGAGGGAGGGAATAGGTGGACTATTGCTCACAAAGGCAGAACAAATAGCAAGAACAAAGAATTTAAATAGACTTGAAGCTTGGACAAGAGACGACAAATGGGTCCAAAATTGGTACGAGAAAAATGGATTTAATGGGGTTGATTCCTACTTCCATGTTTGTCTCGAGGACAACGAAGAACTTAAGACTACAATTCATGACCTAAGACCGGTGTATACTTTCGCACATTATGTAGGTAAGGACCAGCAAATGATAAAAGACAAGTTTTCTAGAGTTCATGAATGTGTTTGCTATGTAAAAAGAATTTAGTTTAACATAATATTATTATGTTAACTAGATTCTAGGAAAGAACGCACAGTTTATCATGTGCGTTTTTTTTATGCCATAAATAGTGCATTAGAATTTAACTTATATCAAAATTAGATTAATTTTATCAAAAAACGGTATAAGTCTAATAAACATCGCCTTATTAATATTGTACTAATTTTTTCGTTCATTCTAAAAATAACAAAAACCCCTATAAAACAGCATTTATCGAAACTTTTTTGTGTAAAAAGGACAAGATCTCAACAGTATAGCAATTGGATTAATCTCAAAATTAGATTGATTTTATTGAATATTGATATTGTTTAGATGAATAAAAAAGACATACAATAAATTCCAAGAAGAAAATGGTTTTCAAAGCGTAACACAAAACCATTCTGCAGTATTTTAATGGACAAATGGAAAGGATGATAGGATGCAACAATTTAGACAACCAAATAAACAGGGTTTATATAACCTAAAATTTGAACATGACGCTTGTGGGATTGGATTTATTGCTGATTTAAAAGGTGTAGCTACACATCATACGGTTACACAAGGCATATCCATGCTTGGTCGTTTGGAACATCGCGGAGGTCAAGCTGGTGATACAAATACGGGTGATGGTGCAGGAATCTTGACTCAACTTCCACATATGTTTTTTCAAAAAGTTTGTTCAGAACTGAGCATTATTGAACCAGGTGCATACGGAGTTGCTATGGTGTTTCTACCTCAAGATCCTGTTCTAAGAAGTCGATGTGAGGAAGTGTTCCAGCGCGTTGTCAAGGAAGAAGGACAGAGCCTTCTCGCATGGAGAACAGTTCCGGTTCAGGACCATAGCATCGGAGAAAAAGCAAAAATGAGTCAGCCCTTTATTCGTCAACTGTTTATAGGAAAAAGTAGTGTAGATGAAGAAGAATTCGAAAGAAGCCTCTATGTCATTCGAAAAAGAACTGAAAAAAGGATTCGGGAAGATCAGCTAGCTGGTAATGAAACATTTTATGTAGCAAGCCTATCAGCAAGAACAATTGTTTATAAAGGAATGTTGACTCCAGCGCAACTAGATCAATATTATCTCGATTTGAAAGACAATACTTTTCAATCATCCTTCATACTCGTTCACTCTCGCTATAGCACCAATACTTTTCCAAGCTGGGAGAGAGCACATCCAAACCGAATGTTAGTCCATAATGGTGAGATAAACACTCTTAATGGAAATGTCAATTGGATGAAGGCTAGGGAAAAAAAGCTGAAATCACCTATCTGGAGAGAAAAATTATCAGATCTCGATCCAATAATTGACCAAGATGGGAGTGACTCCGCTGCATTTGATAACTGTTTAGAATTTCTAATTCGCTCCGGAAGGTCTTTGCCACACGCAGCAATGATGATGGTTCCAGAACCATGGGAGAAAAATCCTTCAATGAGTGATTCCTTAAAAGCTTTTTACGAATTTCACAGTCATTTAATGGAGCCTTGGGATGGTCCAGCAGCCTTTGCGTTCACAGATGGCTTACAAATTGGCACTATGCAAGATCGGAATGGACTTCGTCCGGGGCGATACTATTTAACTGTTGATAATATGATCATATTCGCATCAGAAGCGGGAGTCATTGATCTCGAACCTGATCAAATCCTAGAAAAGGGAAGATTAAGTCCCGGTAAAATGCTACTTGTTGATTTAAAGAATCAAAGAATTATCCCGAATGACGTAGTGAAAAAAAAGATTGCAAATGAGTATCCATATCAACAGTGGTTAAAGACAAAGAGTATTCACATTGATCAATTACTTGTATGGCCTCAGGTACAAAAAGAGTTCTCAATCTCCAGATACCAGCAAGCATTCGGATTTACTGTAGAGGAAATGAAGCAAGTAATTGGAGCTATGGCAATTGAGGCAACGGATCCTATCAATTCAATGGGAAATGATATGCCATTAGCTGTTCTATCGAATCATTCCCAGCTCTTATACAACTATTTTAAACAACTTTTTGCACAAGTAACAAATCCTCCTATAGATGCAATTCGGGAGAAATTTGTAACATCAACATTGACCCTTCTTGGTGCAGAAGGAAATCTTCTAGTTCCGACAGGAGAGAGCTGTCAACGTATCCGTTTGGATACGCCAATTTTGTCAGAGATTGAACTCGCAAGACTTCAAAATCATTTCAAATTTAAAGAGGTTCCAATTGTATTTAAGGCAGAAAAAATTGAGGGCGCTTTGGAAACAGCATTATTAGATGTATTTTCCAAAGTTGAAGTGGCGATTCAAAAGGGGTACACCTTTATCAAACTGTCTGATAAGCATTTATCCCATGAATATGCGCCGATTCCAGCTTTGCTTGCTGTAAGTGGACTTCATCAGTACCTAGTTAGACAGGGAACAAGAACGAAAATAAGTATTATTGTTGAAACAGGTGAAGCACGTGACGTTCATCAACTAGCCATGCTAATTAGTTTTGGAGCAGATGCTATTAATCCCTACCTTGCAATGGCAAGCATACAAAGTTTGGCAAAAAATGAAGAGCTTGAGGAGAAAATCATTCAAGATAAAGCTATCCAGAACTATACCAATGCCATAACAGAAGGTATCGTAAAGATTATGTCAAAAATGGGAATCTCTACGATTCAAAGCTATCGCGGCGCGCAAATATTTGAAGCAGTTGGAATAGCAGAAAATGTGATAAATCAATATTTTACTGGAACACCCTCAAGTTTAGGGGGGATAACCTTAGATGTTATCGCAGAAGAAGTCTTGATGAGACATCAAGTTGCATTCAACAAAAAGGAAACACCACTTATAGCCGGGAATGATTTTAAATACCGTAAGGATGGAGAACTTCATGCTTTTAATCCAGCAACTATCCACGCATTAAAAAATGCTTGTCGAAAAAACGATTACGAACTGTATAAAAAATATGTGGAAAAAGCCAATCAGGAGCAACTTATTTTCATCCGTGACTTGTTTACATTTAAAGCCTCTACTCCCATTCCAATTGACGAAGTAGAGCCTGTGGAATCAATTGTACGCCGCTTTAAAACAGGTGCGATGTCGTATGGTTCATTAAGTCAGGAAGCACATGAAACATTAGCAATTGCAATGAATCGACTTGGAGGAAAAAGCAATAGCGGTGAAGGTGGCGAACATTATGAGCGTTTTATCCCTGATTCCATCGGTGATTCCAGACGAAGTGCAATTAAACAAGTAGCTTCAGGAAGATTTGGAGTATCAAGTCACTACTTAGTAAATGCAGATGAAATTCAAATTAAAATGGCGCAAGGTGCAAAACCAGGTGAAGGCGGACAGCTGCCCGGAAATAAGGTTTACCCTTGGATTGCCGAAGTGCGTGGTTCAACTCCGGGAGTTGGCCTAATCTCACCACCACCACATCATGATATTTACTCGATTGAGGATCTTGCACAACTCATTCATGATTTAAAAAATGCAAATCCGTCTGCAAGAATTAGCGTGAAGCTTGTAGCGAAAGCTGGAATTGGAACGATTGCAGCTGGTGTTGCAAAAGGTTTAGCAGATGTAATTTTAATCAGCGGATCTGATGGAGGAACAGGCGCTGCACCTAGATCAAGTATTAAGCATGCAGGAATGCCTTGGGAAATTGGACTTGCGGAAACTCACCAGACCCTTGTCCTAAATGGGCTTCGTGACAGTGTGGTTCTAGAGGCAGATGGAAAAATGATGACAGGACGCGACATCGTAATGGCAACATTACTAGGTGCTGAGGAATACGGATTTGCTACTTCAGCTTTAGTTGTTTTAGGATGTGTCCTTGTTCGTCAATGTCACTTAGACACATGTCCTGTAGGTATTGCAACTCAGGATCCAGACCTACGGAAAAAGTTCATTGGAAAACCTGAACATGTAGAAGCGTTCATGAGATTTATCGCACAGGATGTCCGTGAAATTATGGCTGAATTAGGTTTCCGTACAATTAATGAAATGGTTGGACGCACCGACTTACTTTTACCAAGTGACAATGCTGCTACACATTGGAAAGCCAAATTTCTTGATCTATCAAAAATTCTTTATCAGCCATATTCAGCTAAAGCACCATTGTTCAACAAGAAGCGGCAAGATCATGGCCTTGGGAATTCTCTTGATTCTAAGGAATTATTAAAAATATGTAAACCAGCACTTGAAATGCAGCAGAATGTTGTAGCGCAACTTCCAATACAAAATACTGACAGGACAGTTGGTACGATGCTTGGAAGTGAGATCTCGAAACAATATGGTCGCGAAGGTCTTCCAGAGGATACCATTCAACTATCATTCAAGGGGTCTGCAGGTCAAAGTTTTGGAGCCTTTATACCAAGGGGCATTACACTAGCCCTTGAAGGTGATGCAAATGACTATGTAGGAAAGGGATTGTCTGGCGGAAAAATCATAGTTAACCCATGTGAAAACTCATTGTTTGAACCTGAAGAAAATACGATTATTGGAAATACTGCTTTCTACGGAGCGACCTCAGGTGATGCCTATATTCGCGGGCTAGCAGGGGAGCGTTTCGCTGTAAGAAATAGTGGAATGAAAGCCGTTGTTGAAGGAATTGGAGATCATGGTCTCGAGTACATGACAGGTGGAGTTGTTGCAGTTCTTGGCTCAATCGGGAAAAACTTTGCAGCTGGGATGTCCGGTGGTACTGCTTATGTATATGCTAAAGACTCTAATCAATTTCGAAAGCAGTGCAATGATTCACTATTGGAATTTGATCGTCTGGAAGAAGAGGATCAACTTCTGCTTCGACAGCTTCTAGAAAATCACTGTAAATATACAGGAAGTAAAAAAGCTTACATTTTTCTTGAGCATTGGAATGAACATCTAAAAAATTGGATAAAAGTCATTCCAAAAGAATACAGGAAAGTCCAACAACAAATGAATAACACCTTAATGAAACAACACTCTTCCATTGAATAGAGTGATTTATTATAACAATCTATCTTTCTATCAAATCTTAATATAGAGGAGGAATTGAATTGTCATCAGTACATTCATATTCAAGGGAACAAATTATTCAAATTGTGAAAGAGGAAAATGTTCGTTTTATTCGATTACAATTTACTGATATATTCGGTCAAATTAAAAATGTTGAAATACCTGTTAGTCAGCTTGAAAAAGCTTTGGATAATAAAATGATGTTTGATGGATCATCCATCGAGGGCTTCGTACGAATCGAAGAGTCTGATATGTATTTATATCCTGATTTAGATACATTTGTTATTTTTCCATGGACTTCAGAAAAAGGAAAAGTAGCTCGTTTCATTTGCGACATTTATCATCCAGATGGAACTCCATTCGAAGGAGATCCTCGGAATAATCTAAAAAGAATGTTAAATGAAATGACAGAACTTGGCTTTACTGATTTCAATGTTGGTCCAGAACCAGAGTTTTTCTTATTTAAATTAGATGGAAATGGGGATCCAACTCTTGAATTAAATGATCAAGGAGGATATTTTGATTTAGCTCCTACTGATTTAGGTGAAAATTGCCGTCGTGATATTGTTCTTGAACTAGAAGAAATGGGTTTTGAAATCGAGGCCTCCCATCATGAAGTAGCACCTGGGCAGCATGAAATAGATTTTAAATACCAAAATGCATTAAAAGCGTGTGACGACATTCAAACATTCAAGTTAGTAGTTAAAACTATTGCACGTAAACACGGACTTTATGCAACCTTTATGGCCAAACCTTTATTCGGTGTAAACGGTTCTGGTATGCATAGTAATCTATCATTATTTAGCAATGGAGAAAATGTCTTTTATGATAACAATGAAGATTTAGAGCTAAGTGATACTGCTAGACAATTTATTGCGGGAATTATGAAGCATGCAACCAGCTTTACTGCTGTTACAAATCCTACAGTTAATTCCTACAAGCGCTTAGTACCTGGTTATGAAGCACCCTGCTATGTAGCCTGGTCAGCTAGAAATAGAAGTCCACTTATACGTATTCCTGCATCCCGTGGGTTGAGTACTCGTGTTGAGGTTCGAAGTGTAGATCCGTCCGCAAATCCATATTTGGCGATGGCTGTACTTCTAGCTGCAGGTTTAGATGGTATCAAGAATAAATTAACTCCACCAGCACCCATTGATTCTAATATTTATATTATGTCCAAAGATGAAAGAATCAAAAATGGGATTTTGGATTTGCCAGCTACACTTTCTGATGCATTAGAAGAATTAAAACAAAACGAGGTTATTACTAATTCACTTGGTAGACATTTGTTAAAGCATTTTATTGAAGCGAAGGAGATTGAATGGGATCAATTCCGTACAACTGTTCATCCTTGGGAAAGAGAACAGTATATGAAGCAATATTAAACCATTTATTTTATCGCGTTACGAATTCTTAAAAAGGAAGAAAAGACTAAAAAACCAAAGGAGGATTTTCAAAATGGATCTGTATTTATTAAACACCGTTTGGATTGTCTTAGCCGCAATACTCGTAATTTTAATGCAAGGAGGATTTATTTTTCTCGAAGCAGGTTCAACCAGAATGAAAAATGCTGGGCATATTGCTGGAAAAACAGTATTCACCTTCTGCATGGCATCCATTGTTTTCTGGGCAGTAGGCTATGGATTTATCTTTGGAGACAACGTAAGTTTCTTTGTTGGATTATCTGATTTCTTTTATTCTGGTTATGAAATAGAAGGATCAGGTTATGCAACAACCGCCTTCTTTGTTTTCCAATTGGCTTTTGCAGGTATTTCCTTAACAATTGCATTTGGTGGTTTTGCTGAAAGAGCCAAACTTTCAGTCTACGTTATTTTTGCGATACTCTTTTCAATCGTGGTATATCCAGTAATTGCTCATTGGATTTGGGGAGGAGGATGGTTAGCTGAACATGGAAAACAAGACTTTGCTGGGTCAACTGTTGTTCATCTTTCTGGTGCAATGGCTGCTCTGGCTGCAACTATTCTATTAAAACCTAGAATTGGAAAATACAACCCTGATGGTTCAACCAACAATCTAGCAGGTCATAACCAAGTTTTCACCGCTTTAGGTGTACTGATATTATGGATTGGCTGGTTTGGCTTTAACGCTGGTAGTACACTAGGGGTTGTAGCATTAAATACGAATTTAGCCGCAGCAGCTGGAGCAATTAGTGCATTGTAATGGTAAAGCCGATGTTCCGACCATGTTAAATGGTGCATTAGCAGGTCTAGTTGCAATAACAGCATCCTGTGCATTTGTAGAAACTTGGGCATCAGTTATCATAGGTCTCATTGCAGGAATCCTTGTTGTTTACAGTGTAAGGTTCTTTGATAGACTAAAAATTGATGATCCAATCTATGCATTATCTGTTCATGGGGTTGCAGGGGTATGGGGAACATTGTCAACAGGCTTCTTTGCTACACCTGAATTAGCAACAATTGGGCACGCTGGATTGTTTTACGGGGGTGGGTTTACCCAACTGGGTGTGCAAGCACTAGGAATCTTTACGTCTGGAATGTTTGCTTTTGTCGTATCCTATGTGATTTTATTTGTGATGAAACACGTCTTGAGTGGATTACGAGTTACAGAAGAGGAAGAACTTATTGGTTTAGATATGAGTGAGCATGGTAGCTATGGATATCCGGAAGTGTTCGAAGCTAAAAATACAAAATCAGCTTAATAAAATGATTGAGATAGTAGAAGAACGCACAAACTAGTGTGCGCTCTTCATCTTCGTTTAAAAAGGGTGTTCATCCTTTTTCGATGATGTCATCCCACCCGATACAACAAACTTCATTGCATCCTCAGGCTTGATATCAATAATTTCCACTTCATTCTTCGGTATAAGGAAGGTAAAGCCTGCAATTTGAAAGGTTTGCTGAATATAAACAGCCACATAGTCCTTCAATGGATCATAAAAGCTTTCCACATCATCAGTCGTAATAAAACCGATTGCTTTTACGTTCGTTCCAGGTATCGTTACAAGTGCAACCTTTGAAAAGGACTTCTTTTCACCAAGAAAAGAATTAAAAGTATCCTTAATAACAGAGTATAGAGTTTTGATTAACGGGATCCTCTCTAACAATCTGTCAATTACACGGAAAATAGCTCCAGCAAATACTTTCGTTGATAGCCAACCTAAGATCGTAATGACAACAAACGTGAGCAACAATCCAATTCCGGGAATATAATCCTCTCTCAAATAAGGCTTTAGGAAATCACCCAAAATTCCATCTAAAAACAAAAATACTTTAAAAACCACAAACACAACTAAAACAATTGGAACAATTGTTAAAATTCCATTGATAAAATTCCGTAAAATGCTTTTCATTAATATTTCTCCTTGTATCACTTTTAGCAAAAAACAAGTACTGCTTAAAGATTTTACACCATGGTCAAACAAGATTACAAATGTCAATGTTTCTATTTTTTATTTATTGGTATATGAGGAAGTTAGATTGATAAAAAAGGGGCAAAGTTTTAAAAATTTAGTTTGCGCTAATCTCCTTCTCCTGATGAAAAAATAATGTAGATAAAGTCAAACTTAAATCGGTGGGGCTTTTACTGCCAGTTAGTGCGGGACAAATAAAAAAAGCAAATGAATACTCCATTGGCCATTGATTTCGATCAACATATTAATGTTATACTATCAAACTTTTATCAGACTTTTCAATTCTTTTTTGAATGCCTCAAAGGTATCCATTACAAAAGCCCTTTCCTTTCCTAAAATCAAAACATATTTTATTAATATAGTTCGAATTAAAAGGAGGGGAGTACTATGAGCAAGCGAAGAGGGTTTGGTTTTTGTATGCCTGGCTATAGATGGTGTGGTCCAGGCTGTGGTGGGTCTGGTCCACCGACAAATCGTGTTGATTCATGTTGTATGAGACATGATCTTTGCTATCGGCGATATGGTCCATCACGTGAATGTGATTTGACTTTTATGAACTGTTTACAACAACAGAGAAATCGATTTACAAAAGAGGGAAGAGATGCAGCATTTTTTTATAATGTGATAAGAGTTCGAAATAAATTTAGACTTTGAAAAAAGGTGTCAATCGTTCCTATGAAGATAGGGGATTGGCACCTTTTTATCTGTTTTTCGTATTAGGCTGTACCTAAAGTAACACCTATTTTCTTTAAATATTGACGATATGCAATACTCATACGGTCTGATTTTAAGGACAGTTCAACTTGTAAATCCAGTGGGAGATCCTCAGGCTTTTGATTTTCAACAATTGGCTTGTCCTGAGAGAAAATCATATCTTGAAAGTTAACAGTTTCCTCATCTGATGTTCCGGTGTCATAGTTAAAGGAAATAATACCATGTGCAATTGATTTTTCTTCTGTAACAGGTTGAATCATAAGCACAATTGACATTTTATTATCTTTTTCAGGATCTCTCTTTGTAAATTGAACAACTAGAGGATTGAATACTTCGTACGTATAATAAACATCTTTAGCAACTCCAGTTCCGTCTGGATCTGGTTGGAAGATGGCAATCTCATCAGAGTAGATAGAATCTTCGCCCTGATGAACATCGTAATCACCGATCACTGGTTTTTCTTGAACACCTAGGAAGCCTTCATGAACGAACGCAAGGTGACCAACATCTAGGAAATTTTCAACAACCCTAGGTGGTTTCGCATTGATTTCTGTTTTTCCCCATAAGACATTGTGATAGCTTTCGTCAAGAAATGGACGATATGTAAACATTTTTGGATTATTATTATTTAAGTTCACCCATACATAGCCATATTCTTCTCGGCAAGAATATTTAATTGCCTTTGCTTTTAACGGGATTTTTCTTCCTTCAGGTAGCTGTGGAATTTTTGTGCAATCTCCTTCAGAGTTATATTCCCATCCATGGTAAGGACAAACAAGCTGTCCGTCTTTTACGCATCCTAGTGAAAGGGCAGCACCACGGTGTATACAAAGGTCTTTAAACGCATGAATGCCATCTTCTGTTCTAAATAAAACAATTCTTTCACCTAATACAATCACTTGTTGTGGTTCTTCTTTAATGTCTTCGGCTCTAGCTGCAACAACCCATTGATCTCTTAATACTTGGTCTTCAACTAACATGACCAATCCTCCTTATATCGTGATTCCCTCATTACATTTTATATATGTATACAAATGAAGTCAATAAAAACCGAACATTAATTACGATGAAATAAAAAATATTCGTATTTTGTATTTACATTTTTAATAACCTTCTTTATAATGCAAAATATGTTATACAACATGTTAATAGTGTTAAAGAATTATTGCTTAGTTTAGCATTATTACTAGTGTTGGTACTCTAAAAGAAGCAATTTTATTATACTTATTTTAAAATATTGGAGGAAGAATAGTGGAGCAGACGAAACAAAATTCAAACTTAGCCATCGGGGTTAATGACAAGATTAGTGTTGGTAAATCTCTTCTATTAGGTTTTCAACACGTACTTGCAATGGATCTTTATATTGCACCAATTATTATTGCTGGCCTACTTGCCTTGAACACAATGGATACAACTTATTTCATTCAGATGTGTTTTCTTGCGGCTGGTATCGCTACACTCATCCAAACAATCGGTGGTTTAAAATTACCTGTTGTCCAAGGACCATCTTATGTACCAATCGGTGCCCTTGCTGCAATCGGTGGTAAGCTTGGATTAGGAGCAGTATTCGGAAGCTTAATACCAGGTGCTCTATTAATTGCAATTTTAGGTTACCCATTAAAAGTATTTGCAAAAACAGTTAGAAAAATTATTCCTCCATTAGTAGGAGGTACAGTAATTGTCATTGTGGGGATTTCATTAATGCCAAGTGCATTTAATAGTATTTACACTTCACCAGGAAATGTCGGTCATAATGTGATTGTCGCTGCCGTTTCAGCAGGAGTGTTATTGGTATTTATGCTTCTTGGTAGAAAAAAAACAGGATATGGTACATTTTTCCGATTAGTATCCGTTATTTTGGCGATTGTAATTGGTACAATCACAGCATCATTCTTCGGTACTGTAGATTTTTCAGTTGTTAAGGATGCAAAGTGGGTTTCATTACCAAGCTTCTTCCCATTTGGACAACCAGTTTTTGATCTTCAAGCCATATTAACAATGGTATTTATTTATATGATTATTTTAATTGAAACAACAGGTACTTGGTTTGTTGTATCAACAGTTACGGGTGAAGAGTTGGATGACAAACGATTGAATCGTGGATCTGTAGGAGAAGGGATTGGCTGTTTTGTAGGTTCTTTAGTAGGTGGAACACCAGTGACAGGTTATTCTTCAAATGCTGGTATTCTAGCAATAACTGGAGTTGCAAGTCGGATGGCAATTATTGCAGCGGGGATTATTTTAATTGTTCTAGGCTTAATTCCAAAGCTTTCAGCCATTATAACTTGTATTCCTCAGCCTGTAATCCAAGGGATTTTTGGAGTTGTCTGTGTGGCAATCGTAATGAACGGTCTTAAAGTGATCCAACATGTGACTATTGATGACCGCAATATGATTGTAATCGGCGTTCCTATTCTTTTAACTGTCGGAACAATTGTGTTACCAAAAGATATTCTTTACAGTGTTCCTGATTTTGCTAACTACATTCTTTCTTCTGGAACAGCTGTAGGGGCAATTGCAGTTTTAATCCTTAACTTGCTCATACCTGAAGAAAAGAAAAAAACAAAAACAGCTTCATAATATTTAACGCCATTTAGTTTTATGCTAGGTGGCGTTTTTATATAAAAAGGCCCTCTGCTTGAGAGCCTTCATCGTTTTTTGACTTATGCCGTAACTACTTCTGTTGGTTCTTCTAATTCACTTGCTGGACCGAAGAATTCGAAGTGAATGTGATCTGACTGAACTCCCCATTCTTTTAGTAAACGATACATCATTTTCATAAATGGTACTGGACCACAGAAATAGAAGTCTGCATCTTTAGTTCCAACAGTTGTCTTTAACCATTCAAGGTCAATAAAGCCTTCCTTATCAAAGTTCATGTCTTGACGGTCTTGATCAGTAGGGGCAGAATAGGCAATAAAGTTCTTCGCATTCTCATGTTTTGCTGCAATGGCTGCAACTTCATCTTTTAATGCGTGAACCTCACTATTAAGTGCACCGTGGATGAACATAGCTTCACGTTCAGGCTGTTGATCTACAATCGTATTTAACATGCTGACCATTGGAGTTAATCCAACACCGCCACTAATTAAAATAGCAGGGGTTTCTTTCGCTTCAAGAACGAAGTCACCAGCTGGAGCACTTACTGTGATCACATCGCCTTCGTTAATTTCTTGATGTAAGTAATTAGAAACAACGCCATGCTCTTCTCGTTTTACACTGATTCTGTAATAGTCTCTACCAGGTGCATCTGAAAGGCTATAGTGGCGAAGATGTGTATATTCATCACCTTCAGGTTGAACCTTTACAGTTAAGTATTGACCTGCTTGATAAGATGAAATTTCTTTCCCATCTTCAGGCTCTAAATAGAAGGATGTAATAACTTCACTTTCTTTTACCTTACGTTTAACAACAAAGTTTCTAAAGCCTTCCCAGCCACCAGGCTGTTCCCTTGCCTCTTCATACATTTCTTTTTCTACACCAATGAATGCGTCTGCAATTACACCGTAAGCTTCAGCCCATGCATTAAGGATATCATCAGTTGCTGCATCGCCTAACACTTCTTTAATTGCACCAAGAAGATTTTCACCAACAATTGGATAATGTTCAGGTTGAATTCCTAATGCACGGTGTTTTTGACCTATTTGTTTTACAACTGGAATAATAGCACCTAAATTATCAATATTAGCTGCTGCTGCATATACCGCGTTAGCTAATGCTGTTTGTTGACGACCTTGTCTTTGGTTTGCATGGTTGAAAATATTTAATAATTCTGGGTTATTTGTAAACATTCGTTTGTAAAATTGAGTTGTTATATCTTTTCCGTATTTTTCTAGAACTGGAACTGTGCTTTTCACGATTTCAATAGTTTTTTGACTAAGCATTCAATAACGCCCTTTCCAAAACCAATATTTTAAATACATGTTTATAATATAACGACAGTGTAAATAAAAGATACCTTTTGAATACATCTTTTGAAAAATTGTCACATTTTGAGAAAAATAAGGACTTCCATGCTATACTTACCTTAGAACTCATTAATATAAGGAGTTTTTTAACATGAAGTTAACAAATTATACGGATTATTCTTTACGTGTTTTAATGTATTTGGCTATGAAAAATGAAGAAGAATTATGCACAATACAAGAAATTGCAGAAGCTTACAATATATCAAAAAACCATTTAATGAAGATCATTCATCATTTAGGAAAACTAGAGTATATCAAAACCATTCGCGGACGTAATGGGGGCTTTAGGCTTGCAATGCATCCGAAGGATATTAATATTGGGGAAGTCGTGTCGAATACAGAAGACGACTTTAATATCGTTGACTGCTTTAAAGAAGGAGGAGGCTATTGCTCCATTTCACCATCCTGTAAACTAAAACATGCCCTCAACGAAGCATTACAGGCATTCATAAATGTGTTATATGGGTATACATTAGAGGATCTAGTTTCGAATAAAACAGACCTGCTTGATTTATTTCGCTTGCAGGACCAGTAATAAAACCTTTGTATCACTCTCCATTAGGAACCAATACTAGTCGTTTTACATACATTTAAGTAGACGAAGTAATTAGAAATATGGGTTTAAAGGAGAAGGAAAGAGATGACAAGACATACGACTGGTTATTATTGCCCTTATTGTCACGGATACTTAGAACCACGGACTATGTATGATGAATACTATTACCAACAATACGTGCCACAGTACCCGGAACCGTACTATGGATGGGATTCGAATCGAAATCCCGAAACGATATTAGGAAAAGCTACTTGGACATGGGGCGGAACACCAACAAAATGTGAAATTGGATGGTCCTATGATAACAACATGACTGTAGCGGTAGGGGAAAATAGCCCATTTAAATGTGGTCAGCAATTACGCATTCGAAATGTGTCGTTTATTCCAAATCAAGATATAATTGTAACAGTAATAGATCAGGTGAAGAAATATCCAGCAAATCGAATCAATTTACACCGTAAAGCGTTTGAAGCGTTAGGTGCATCGCCAAGTGTTGGCGTCTTAAATGTAGAAATTACACCAATCGATTGATTGACTCAAAGGAGAACAATGACTGTATTGTACTCCTTTTTAATGTTATTTTTCTATATCCATTTGTTCGCGATGATTTTCTTCATCATTTTCCTCTAAAAGATTTTCTGAATGTAATGTATCGTAAGCAGGATTTGTAATATAAAGAACCTGGTTCTTCAAATGTTCATCTTTCTTCATAAACTTCCATCCTTTCCCTTTTATTATTATACTAATATGGCTTTTCTGGATTGATTTTACTCATGTTGCTCAAATAAAAAGAAATCTAGTAGGTAGAAGACAAATTTATATGGTTAGACTTAATAACAAGCTACGACCTTTCTTTAAATACATTCTACTAATAAAATATTAATAAGAAATCTGTTAATAAGAACTACTAAAAGGACAACCTTTTTAAAATTTTAATGAAAGTGTTGACCAAGTGGTGCACCCCATACTTTAAGATATTAGGGGAGGACGAGGATGTATAAAATTAGTGAATTTGCTGAATTAACCGGATTAAGTAAGGAAACTTTGCGATATTATGCAGAAGTTAAACTTCTAGAACCAGCTTATATAGATCCGAAAAACAAATATCGTTATTATGATGATGGAAGCTTTTTCTTAGCAGTCCTGTTAGATAAACTAAGAAAACTAGGTTTTTCTATCCAAGAAATGATCTCTGTCATGGATGATGAATCATTTACAAATATAGAACATTTACTTGTCCAAAAGAGAAATAAAATTGAAAAGGAAATTGCGGAACTACGTCATCAAATAGAAGAGATTGATGAATTTCTCGCATCTGGTAGGGAGGAAAAGAAATGATTGAATGGAAGGAAGAAACAATAATCGAGGCGAACATTGAAATGGTATGGGATCTATTTTCTGATAAAAATATAAAGAAAATTATGCCGAAAGTAGAGGAGCATACCTTAATCGAGAAGACAGAAGTAGAGGTTGGGGCAAAGCACCAACAGAAATACCGAGAAGGAAAGCGTGTAGAAACCTACATAGTCGAAACTACACAATATGAAAATACAAAAGATAAAAAGGTAAAACAAACAAGCTTCGTATTAGGGAAAGCCTTCGAAATTACCACATCTTTTACACTATTAAAAATTGACGAGTCACACACCAAGTTTATCTACGAAGGACAAAACAAGGGAATAAACTTTGTCGGAAGAGCAATGTTAAAGCTTAGTAGTAAAAATACAAACAATGATGTAGTAAAGGAATTTTTGGACCGTGTTCGTGACGAAGCATTAAAAAATTAAGGTAATAATTTTTTTATAAAGTAAGCACATTTATGTTTTCCCATCATATACTACTTATTGTGTGAGAATTAGTTAGAAGGGAAGTAAATGAAAATGAGCAACGAGATTAAAACACCAGTTACAAATGATTACAAGGACAAAGAAGGGTACAAAGTAATCGAAGTCAATCTTAACAATCCAACAGAAAACCTATTTGCAGTCGTAACTCCTATTAAAATGCAATAACTTTATTCATCAGTAGTCCCAACTCAGATAGGTAGTCATATGGAAGAATATGAATATTTAATTTGTTCTAGTGTGCAAACCCTGGCTGAATAAAGTTAAGCCTCCGGCGGATGCCATGATTTTTCAAAGGCAATTTTTCGAGCATGATCGAAAAAAATCAGGCGCAAATACGCCAATGCGTATTTGATAAGGTTAAAATACTATCTTTTCCTACGTAAACTTACATAGAAAAGATAGTATTTTTATTTTGCCTAAATAAGGACATGAAGTACAATAAAGGAAAAGATTAATAAGGGAGCAACTCATGAACGAATTAAATTATCTCGTAGAATTATTTGAAAAAAATCGCAATGATGGAAATGCAGTACCGATGCAAAATTATATGAAAAACCTGTTCCCATTCCTTGGAATAAAAACACCGTTAAGAAGGCAATTAACGCGCGACTTCTATAAAGAAACAGGTATTTTACGACAAGAAATTAATCTTGAGCTTGTAAATCAATTGTGGATGAAGGATGAACGAGAATATCAATATGCTGCCCAGGACTACTTAGTCAAATCGATAAAGAAAATAAACATCAGCCATTTGGCATTTATTGAAAATCTCATCACCACAAAATCTTGGTGGGATACGGTTGATCTTCTTGCGCCACATTTAGTTGGCAAAATCGCAATAGAAACACCTAGTATAATAGAGGATAAGATTGAAAAGTGGGCATGCAGTGACAACATATGGCTAAAACGTTCATCGATTCTGTTTCAATTAAAATATAAAGAAGAAACAAATGAAACATACCTTTACAAATACATAACTGCCAATGCAAATAGTAAGGAATTTTTCATCCAAAAGGCAATTGGCTGGGCCTTACGAGAGTATTCTAAGACAAATCCAGATTCAGTACGTCAATTTATAAATGAAACAACATTGTCGAAGTTAAGTATTAGAGAGGGAAGTAAATATATTTAAGGGTGGTTCATCAAATACCTTTACATTTTTGCATGAACATACTATGCTTATAAAAAGAATATTCGCAAACTACTAGGGGTGCCCGGTTGGGCTGAGAGAAAAACGGACGTTTTTTAACCCTTTGGACCTGATCCGGGTAATACCGGCGGAGGAAAGTAGAGTGGAAAACTTCCATTTTATCTTGCTACTTATGCCAGGTCCATTTATGTGGATCTGGCTTTTTGCGTTTTTCTTATCTACTTTATTAGGAGGCTACTAGAATGTTACTACAAAATCAGGTTATTCTCGTTACCGGTGGTGCACGTGGATTAGGAAAGGAAATTGTAAAAGCTTTTGCTAATGAAGGGGCAAAGGTGGTTATTAATTATTTCAAAAGTGAAGCTAAAGCTCATTCTCTAAAAGAAGAAATTGGTGAAAATGCGCTTGCGATTCATGCCGATGTGAGGAATCGTGAACAAGTACAGAACTTATTTGTTGAAGCGAGAAAGCATTTTGATCAACCTATAACAACAGTTGTTAATAATGCCTTAATTAATTTCCGCTTTGACCCAATCGCAAGAAAAAACGCAGAGGATATCTCATGGACTGATTATCACGCACAGCTTGAGGGTGCAATCCGAGGAGCTTTACATACAACCCAAGCCGCGGTTTCTGACATGAAGGGGCTAGGCTTTGGTCGAATTATTACGATTGGTACAAATCTTTTTCAAAACCCTGTTGTCGCTTATCATGATTACAATACAAGCAAGGCAGCACTTCTAGGATTCACTCGAAATATGGCAAAAGACCTTGGAGCATATGGAATAAACGTTAACATGATTTCAGGGGGATTGCTTCAAACGACAGATGCAAGCTCTGCAACTTCTGAAGAGGTTTTCCAATTAATCAAGGATTCTACACCACTTCAAAAAGTCACGACGCCAGAGGATGTTGCAAATGCGGTCCTTTTCTTTGCATCCCCTTGGAGTAAAGGCGTAACAGGACAGAATCTAGTCGTTGATGGTGGATTAGTAATGGATTAAACAATCATAGGGGGATTTATAATGAGTAAAACATTAAAAATGACAATAACTGCGATGCTTGTCGCGATTGGAACTGTTACAAGCCATTTGTTTGCAATACCAATCGGATTTACAAAGGTATTTCCCATGCAGCATTTTATTAATGTACTTTCAGCCGTAATCTTAGGCCCAGCATACGCAGTTCTTCAAGCTTTTTCAGTATCATTACTCAGAAACATGCTAGGAACGGGTTCATTGTTTGCCTTTCCCGGAAGTATGATAGGAGCGTTTTTAGCAGCGTTTTTATATTCAAAAACGAAGAAAGCGTCAATGGCAATGACTGGTGAAATTATCGGAACAGGATTGTTAGGTGCTATAGCTTGTTATCCTATCGCCACACTCATTCTTGGTCAGGATGCAGCCCTTTTTGGTTTCATACCGGCATTTATTTTCAGCTCAATTGCTGGCTCTATTTTTGGATTTATCATTGTTGGAATCGTATTAAAAAGCCCTGCTTTTAAAACATATCAACAACGAAACTTATAAAACCAGAAGAAGACTAAACAATTTTCGTTTAGTCTTCTTTAGATTAGTAAACCACCAACGACAAATAGTATAATGGCAATTACGCCTCCAATTGCTGAGAGCTTCAATTTGTATTGTGCATATTCAACAAGTTCCATATCTAAAATCGATGCTGTTGTAATCGTTGTATCACCGAGTGGTGAAGTCAATGCTCCGAAAGCACCACTTGCAAAAACAGCCCCAACAGTTAGAGGGATGGAGGCACCAGTCGAAAGGGCCAACGCAATCCCAAGTGGCATAAATAACCCCCATGTTCCCCATGAAGATCCAATAAAATATCCAACAATTGAGCCGATTAGAAAAATCGTCGCAGGAGTTAAAAAGCCAGGTAGAAATGAACCTAAGCTTGAACTAATAAATGCAGAAAACCCTAGCTCCTCAGCCGATAATGTCAGGGCCCATATCAGAATAAGAAGGGTAATCGCTTGCATCATTTGATTTCCACCATCGTAAAAATGATACATAATTTCATGTAATTTTTGTTTTCGTATCACATAAAAGATGAATGTAAAAATGAGAGTAATGAATACCGCCAATAGCATCACAAAAGTTGCATCAGCCATTGAAAAAGCCTCAAAAACTGTTTGAGCCCCTAGTGATCTGCCGTCTTCCCATAAAAGATAAAGTGACAATCCTAAAAGTAAAAATACTGGAAAGATTAAATTCCACGGCTGAGCTTTTACAAGTGAAAGCTCTTTTTTTATCCCAATACGATGAAACTCGTGCTCATGGTCTTCTTCAATATGATCATTCTTAGTCTTTGTTTTTGTTTTGGTTGGCCAAAATGTTTGAATGATTCCGATAAGAAGCATCACAATCGCATAAAAATTGAACAAGATGCTTAACAGGAAAACCTCATAGGCGGACATTCCTAAATCAAGCCCTTTAATCCCACCTTCAACAAGTGAAACCATAAATCCTACGAATGCAGTTGCAACAGGTAAAAGTACGATTACTGATTCGGTTGAAATATCTAATGTCATGCCAACCTTTTGTTTTGATAGGTTCATTTTATTAATTAGTTGTTTGATAATGGGTCCAATCATCATTATCCGAAACATTGGCATCATAAATGTAAAAGGGAGGGTTAGCCATATTAACCCTAGGAGCCCTCGTTCACTATTGATTTTCTGCCCAATCCATTCCGTAAAGCCTTTGATCCCACCTGAGATGTTCATCATACCAACTAAACCACCAAACACATACAAAAAGCTAATGATTTTGATATTGGTTGAATCTGATAAAGTTGTCACAATGTATGTAATCGATTGTTGGGTTCCACCTAATACATCAGATGTAACAAGAATCGCGCCAACTAACAACCCTAAAACGAGTCCAGGTAAAATATCCTTTAACCAAATCGCCATTCCGATTACAATTAAAAAAGGAATAAGTGAGAACCACGAATGTCCCAACAGATAAACCTCCCATGTTGAAAATCTTCATTTGGTTAGTATGACCAATTTTGGATGCGAGTATTTTAGTAAGGTTAATGGAGAAATTTTAAACCATTGGAGGGCGGCTAAGTGACAAATATAGAAATCAGAAGGCCTAAAGTCGAAGACCTGGAAGAGCTTCATCTCTTTTTTAGAGATGTCATTATGGACACTTTTGAAAAGGAAGGAATAGGTCATTTAACAAAGGATATTGACGAAGAAATTGAAACTAAAAAGAGTTATTTACAAAGTGATTATGAAAGTGACGGTCAGAACCGATATTTTCTAATTGCCACCTATGGCGATATAATAGTTGGAACAATCGAATATGGTCCTGTAAGCAGCATAATTTGTAAAAGTACGAATGGTGCCTTATGTGATTTTGTTGAGGTAGGAACTATATTTGTTCATCCGGACTTTCAAAGGAAAGGTATTGGAAATAGGCTGTTACAATCACTTTTTGCAGCTTTAATAAATAAAAACATAGAGGATATTTGTTTAGATAGTGGTTATAAGAATGCACAAAAAATTTGGAAGAACAAATTTGGTAATCCTGATTATGTTTTAAAGGATTACTGGGGTGAAGGATTTGATCACATGATATGGAGGGTGAAAGTAACGAAATTAGAGGAGTAGACAAAATCAAAGATGCTAATGATGATTTAATAGGTGTAAGCAGGAAAGTTTGTTTCTATCTCCTTAGTTGATAAGATAGTACTTAAGAAAAATGGAAGAAAGGACAATGCAAATGACAAATATAAATATTCCAGTCTCCGTTCTAAATCTTGCACCAATTCGTAAAGGGCAAAATCAGAAAGACGCTATAGATGCAATGATTAATTTAGCTCAAGCTACTGAAAAAATGGGGTACACACGATATTGGATTGCGGAACATCACAATTCACCAACGTTAGTCAGTTCTGCAACACCCATTCTAATTAAACATACTTTAGAGCATACAAAAAAAATCAGAGTTGGTTCAGGCGGTGTAATGCTACCCAACCATTCACCACTAGTTGTGGCTGAACAATTCGGAACAATGGCGACCATCTATCCAAATCGCCTTGATTTAGGGCTTGGTCGAGCTCCTGGAACTGACATGATGACAGCAGGAGCATTAAGACGATCAAATAATGACTCTGTTTACACTTTCCCAAATGATGTAAATGCATTACTAACATACTTCGGACCGATGGAACGTCAAGGCTATGTAAAAGCATATCCTGGAGTAGGTACTAATGTGCCAATCTATATTCTTGGTTCTTCAACGGATTCAGCCTATTTGGCAGCAAAATTAGGACTCCCATATGCATTTGCTTCACACTTTGCACCACGATTTATGGAAGAGGCTATCTCCATTTATCGAGATCGATTTGAACCATCCGAATATTTAAGCTCACCTTACATGATGGTTTGCCTAAATGTTATTGGTACTGAAACAGACGAAGATGCAAGACGAGAAATTACAACCATGCAGCAATTTTTCTTAAACATTGTCCGTGGTACACAAAATCCATTACAGCCACCAGTCGATAGCATGGATGGTCTATGGAGCCAACAAGAAAAAGAAATGGCAACCTCCATGTCAAGTGTTACATTGTTAGGAAGCAAGGATTCTATTCGCAATCAATTAACAAGCTTCCAAGAAAAATATAATGTCGATGAACTAATGGCCGTTTCTTACATTTATGATCCGGATAAACAAAAACGTTCATATGAAATTTTAAAAGAAGTCGTTGATGGAAAGTAAGTTAACTTGGCCTCTCGCTTGTTTAGTAGGGGCTTTTCATAAGAATTTGAGCTGTTTTAAGCATATTGCTTCACAATAGTCCTTAAACTTGATAAAATAAAGTGAAATTAAATATTGATCTATCTTCGGGGCCGGGTGAAAATCCCGACCGGCGGTGATGAGTGTACTCTCTAAGCCCGCGAGCCGCAAGGCAGGATTTGGTGCGATTCCAAAGCCGACAGTATAGTCTGGATGGGAGAAGATGGAGGTTCTGCGCGTTCAAAAAATTTTAATTGATTGAACGTTTATTAAGCATGCCTTTTCATTAACTCCCTCAAGAAGCTAATTCTTGGGGGTTTTTATTTGGGTATGTCTTAAAAGCCGAACCTTTCTTCTTTTGAGGTGGATCGACAAAAGAGGAGAGGAAAGAAAAAATGAAAAAAATACCTTTACGTCAATTTGTGGCAATTGCAATGTTGAGTACGATTTCGTATATTTTAATGTTTCTCAACTTCCCATTGCCAACATTCCCAAGCTTTTTGAACGTCGACTTTAGCGATGTTCCAGCATTACTTGCAGCACTAATTTTTGGACCGATGGCCGGTATATTAGTTGAATTATTCAAAAACATGATTGATTATTTCATCACCGGCAGTGAAACAGGCGTACCAGTCGGCCATATTTCTAACTTTGTAGCTGGGATTATTTTCGTCCTAACAACCTACTACATTTTCAGACTGTTAAAAACAAAATTAGGCTTAACTATCGGATTAATTGGCGGTACAGCAATGATGGCGATTATCATGAGTGTTCTTAACTACTATGTCTTCCTACCGGCATTCAACTTTTTCTTGAATATACCGGCGATGTCATCACCAGAAACACTCAAAATGGTGGTTTACGCAATCCTTCCGTTTAACTTACTAAAAGGATTGATCGTAACAACACTCTTCATGTTGCTGTATGCTCGTCTACATCCATGGATAAATAAACAAGCGTCGATATAAATGATTTGATAGGCAAGCACCCGCGGGAGGGTGCTTGTTTTAGTTTTATAGAAATTTATTTTTGACAACAGATCTCGAACAAAGACATTTTTTGGCTTTTGGATTCGAATTGTCCATGAGACTGAGGATCAAATACAAACTCTAGCAATTTCGTCTGCCAATTGTCTCTGACACCAGTTCTCAAAGACAAATTCTAGTTAGTCCGCTTTTAAAATGTCTCTGAGACTAGCTCTCGAAGACATAGATCGCCAATTTCATCAGCTTTTTGTCTCTGACACAGCTTCTCAAAGACAAATTCTAGTTAGTCTACTCGTTAAATGTCTCTGAGACTAGCTCTCGAAGACAAAAACCGGCAATTTTATCAGCTATTTGTCCCTGATAGAGCTTCTCAAAGACAAAAGAAAGTTAGTCCGCTCGTTAAATGTCTCTGAGACTGGATCTCGAAGACATACATCGCCAATTTCATCAGCTTTTTGTCTCTGACACGGCTCCTCAAATACAAACCTAGTTAGTTTTATTATAAAATATCTACGAATAGCAAACCCTTGAAAAACACTATTATTCGTAATAGGTCCACCGATTGTTTCTAACGATTTTATAATTCTTTTCAAGGATTCTTTGGACTCTCTTCTTCGACTCCACAACCCTGCACCACTCCTGAACCAAATTCGTCCTAATCTTATATACAGGGAACAAAAGCTTCAATTCCTCCACGCTGCGTATTACAGCATCATTAACCAATTCTTTATGACCACAGCCTATACAAACGCAATTTCTACCATTAATCTCCACCGATAAACTTCCACACTTCCCACAACAAATCCCTTTTCGTAATTGCTCATACTCATACCCAGGTAGCGCACTATAGGGAGACTCCTGCATATGCAATGAAACTAATTTTTCCGCAAGCACTTTATGTTTATTATTTAATTTTGTAGTAGACTTATTAAGATTTTGAAAAAATACATTTAGTTGTGTTGAGAAGATTATCGGAATATTGAGTGGTGCTTGGTAAAGAGTGAAGGAGGGATTAACAAAGACAACATATGCTTGAATTGGTATTGTAAATCCGTGACTTTGGAGAAATTGGCGAAGTAAGGATTCACTGCGATTAAGCTGGATGAGGGGATTGTTCCTTTCTATTTTGGGTTTCTTGTATAGCCTGTCTGATTCGTAATAAAAATCAACTTCGTAATTTTTCACTTCAAATATATAGAGTACCTCGGGTGTAAGCAACAGGCTATCAATTTGAAATGTAATGTTATTAATTTGAAGCAATAAATCATTTAAAACCAAACAATCACAGTCTAGCTTTTCTGTGAATGAATCAAATAACAATTCTCCTTCATAACCCTTAATTTGATTTAAAAAATACTGCTTCTCTGTTATGTTCAAATCCATTCGAGCATCTTGGGACTTCATTATTTTCATGTCGATGGATTCTGTCCTCTTCTTGTAAATCATACCTCACAACCTTCCTATTAGTTTCAAATCTATTATAATCCTTTTTCGTAATAATCACCAAATAATGGTAAACTAGTAAAAGATATAAAAAAGGGGATGGGGCTATGAAAAAGAAGATTGTCCTTGCGGGTGGTACTGGTTTTGTGGGTACTTATTTTTCAAAAAAGTTTACTGACCTTGGCTATGATGTTAAAGTCATTTCAAGAAATGCACCAAATATCTTGTGGAAAGATAGAGAAGGTATCATAAAAGCACTCGAGGATTCTGAAATGCTTATTAATCTTGCAGGGAAATCTGTTAACTGCAGATACAACGATAAAAACAAACAAGAAATTTACACTTCACGAACGGAAACTACAAAAATTTTAGGTAGTGCTCTCAAAGAATGCAAAAATCCGCCGGAATTATGGATCAATTCCAGCACAGCAACAATCTATCGACATGCAGAAGATAGACCAATGACAGAAGAAACAGGCGAATTTGGCACTGGTTTTTCAGTGGATGTTGCAAAAAGGTGGGAGGAAGCTTTTTTTTCTTATAAATTCCCGAATATTAGGCAGGTAGCCCTAAGAATCTCTATCGTGCTTGGATCCAGTGGGGGTGTAATGATTCCATATAAAAATCTAGTTCGCTTTGGTCTGGGTGGAATCCAGGGACCTGGTACTCAAAAATTTAGTTGGATTCATATTGAGGATTTGTTCAATATTATACTTTACATACGTGATCACAACCACTTAACTGGAGTCTTTAACTGCTCGACACCGAATCCAATTACAAATCGCGAGTTGATGAATAGTCTCCGAAAAGGTTTCAATCGAAATGTAGGCTTACCTTCACCAGCTTGGCTGCTTGAACTTGGTGCAATTTTTATAAGAACTGAAACGGAATTAATTTTAAAAAGTAGGTGGGTTATTCCCGAACGCCTTGAAAAAGAAGGATTTGTATTTACGTATCCAACAATCGACGAAGCACTTGTACAAATTACAAATACAAAGTAGTTGAAACTATTTTCCAATAAATCCGTAAACAATAGTGTTAGAACTAAAATTGGAGGGGATTTTATGGAGAGAAAAGGCTGTGTTAAATGTGGAAGCACGAATGCTGGAACAAAAGATGTATCGATGACTGGTTCTGGGCTTACTAAAATGTTAGATATTCAAAAAAATCGTTTTACGGTGGTGTATTGTAAGAACTGTGGGTACTCCGAATTTTATAGCAAGAATTCCTCGACTGCATCAAACATTCTTGATTTATTTTTTGGATAATTTGACGAAGGAGATAACGAAAGCATGCTGCAAAAGTTCACTATACAAACAAATAATCGTGACCAAATGATTGATGTAACGGATAAAGTTCAAGCAGTTGTTGATGAAAGTGGAATTAAAGAGGGAGCAGTGATTGTCTATTGTCCTCATACAACGGCTGGAATTACGATTAATGAAAATGCAGACCCTGATGTAAAACGGGATATGCTGCGTAGGTTCGATGAAGTGTACCCTTGGCATCATGAACTTGACCGTCATATGGAAGGAAACACGGCTGCCCATATGAAAGCAAGTACAGTCGGGGCATCACAACATGTTATTATCGCAGATAGGCGTTTACTTTTAGGAACGTGGCAAGGAATTTACTTTTGTGAATTTGATGGTCCACGAACTCGTACCTTTTATGTAAAAATCATGTAAATAGGCGAATCCCAAAAGATTCGCTTATTCTCCGTTATAAAAACAATTCAAACTACCCGCAATATGTATACAGAAAATTTCAAAAACTTTTGTTAAAATAGTATTAAGCATTTTATTATTTTATTTTTTGGGAGGGGACAAATGATGGATGAGCGATATCCGATAGGTGAATTCCGGTTTGAGGGAGATTTGACAGAAGAATTAGTAGCAAGTTGGATAAAGGAAATTGAGACTTTACCA
Source organism: Bacillus sp. JJ1562 (assembly GCF_036962705.1). Taxonomy (NCBI): domain Bacteria; kingdom Bacillati; phylum Bacillota; class Bacilli; order Caryophanales; family Bacillaceae; genus Bacillus; species Bacillus sp. JJ1562. Next base: position 141,677 of record NZ_JBALOQ010000022.1, on the reverse strand, counting down.
TCATTAGTAAAGAAAGTGGTGAAAGAGTTAACAGATAAACAGCTCGATACACCTTATCGAAATGGAGGATGGACACTTCGCCAAGTTGTACACCATATTGCAGATGCATCGATGAATTCGTATATTCGGTTTAAGTTAGCCGCTACAGAACGTAACCCAGTTATAAAACCCTATGATGAAGCGAAATGGGCTAAACTATCAGATTCTAGTTTACCGGTAGATGCTTCATTAGCTATCATTGACGGTGTTCACCAGCGCTGGGTCACACTTTTACAAAATTTTTCAATGGATGATTTTCAATTGACATATGTTCACCCAGAAGGTGGTGAAATGAAATTAGGCGTCTTTTTAGGTTTCTGCGCTTGGCATGGTAAGCATCATCTAGCGCATATAACTACTCTAGTGAATAATAAAAATTGGTAAATTTAAAAGCAATGCACAAGCATTGCTTTTAGTTCGTTTCTTTATTAAACATCCATTTAACTAATTGCTTTCCTTGTTCAAGTGTGATTTCACCTTCTGCAATTGATTTTAAGATTGATCTCCATGAAGCAGTAACAATAATATAAATAGGAAGGGAGGATTCCGAACTAATTTCGTTAAAAAAAGCTTCCACCTTATCTTTATTTTTTCCCGGAGATTCCTCACAAAGCAAGCGACAAATATTAACTTTTACTGCAAACTCTAAACCAATAATCATTGCAGCTTCAATCTTTCTAAATGTATCTTCAAATAAAGATACGGCACCCTCCATTCTGTCTAAAATCCTTTGTTCCATTTCTGCCCGAATAATTTCATAAAGCTTTGTTTTTGACCCAAAATGATGATAAATAGCACCAGTTGTCACATTCGCTTTTTCAGCAAGCTCTGTGATATTTACTACTTTGTATCCGTTGCTACTAAATTCCTCTAAAGCAACCTTTAGTATTGCATCTTTATTCGTTCCTGGTATTGGTATCCACTCTTTCATATCTTAATAATAACATATTGACATAGATACGTAAATGAATTACGCTTGACGTAACACATTTACGTAATACATAATTAAATTATCTAATGGAGGAGAATGAGAAATGAAATTAATGTTCTTGTACCACCCTGTAAAAAACCTTAAAGAGTCTCTTGCATTTTACCGTGAAAACCTAGGGTTTGAAGAAGCATGGAGGGAAGGAGAGCATACTGCCGCCATACATTTACCAAACACAGATATTCGTCTTATGATTGAGGATGATGACGAAGGGCTTTCCGCTGGTGGGGTATTTTTAGTCGATAGTGTAGATGAATTTTACAACAAGAACAAAGAAAATCTTCAATTTGTTAGAGAACCTCACGACATCCCACCAGGCCGCTATGCCATTTATCTAGACAATTCTGGCAACCCTATTCGCATTTTAGATTTTACAAAAGAAAAATAGCCCTAATTGAAGCAGGCAGACCAATTGACTGTCTGCTTTTTATTTGTAAAAAGAGGAATCCAAGATTTTTCAGAGAATACTTATGGATAATATAATAGGGGAGGGTTTTACTTGATTTATGAAATGACTTTGCAATTTCGCGTCAGTGACTTTTCTAGGGGACAAAAGTGGTATGAAACACTACTTCAGAAAAAACCTGATTACATTCCACATGATGGATTTGCCGAGTGGGAGCTTCTTCCTGGCTGTTGGCTTCAGATAGCAGAAGGTAATTCCTCACTTGGTTCCGGTCCATTAAGATTAGGAGTAGACAATCTTGAAAAAGAACGTGTAAGACTAATCCGGGATTTAAAATTGGAGCCATTCGAGATATATTCAAGAGAAGAGGTCCCAGTAAAATGGACGACATTTTCAGACCCGTGGGGAAATAAAGTTGGATTATTTGAATACCATAAAGAATCAGAAAAGGAAGAACGAAAGAAAACTATTTTCGGTTTACAAAAGTAAAAGGAGGCCAACCAATGGCAAAGGGTAAGACAAATGCCATGAGGATTTTAGATTCGAAAAAGATTGAATACAAGATCCATACATATGAAAGCAATGACGGAAAAATAGATGGAGTATCTGTTGCCCAAAAGGTAGGATTAGATACTAAAAAGGTTTATAAAACATTGGTCGTCCAAGGAAATAACAAAGATATTTTTGTGTATGTAATTCCGGTGGAAGAAGAACTTGATCTTAAAAAAGCAGCAAAAGTGGCTGAAGTTAAAAAGGTCGAAATGGTACCCGTAAAGGATATCCTAAAACATACGGGATACATTAGAGGTGGTTGCTCCCCAATTGGTATGAAAAAAGGATATCCTACATTTATTGATGCTCATGCTTCGAACCTAGATAGCATTATTGTAAGCGCTGGAAAAATTGGTATGCAGGTCGAGCTAAATGTAGCCGATTTAAAAACGTCCACTGATGGACAAGTCGTTGACATCATTAATGAATAGGTGAGCCAAATGCAAAGCAAATGTATTATAACCAATCAAAAGAACTTCAAAATATGATCGAATCGATTAATCCATATATTAAATAAAGGTTTTATCTTTAGAAGAGTTGTTCTTAATGGTAGTAGAGGGTAAATAAATGAAGAATCGACGATAAGGGTTGTTAGAGCCCAGCCTTTATGTTAAAATATATGTATATAATAACTGGATACCCTAAGGGGAGTAGCTTTAGCAGCAAAGTCGTCAATACAGAGAATTATTCTCTCGGCTTTGTTGGCAACCTTAACGTTGTTAGCAAGACCTTACCAAAAACATGGTATAGGTCTTTTTTGCTTTTTTACGGCCTATATCAATAGTGATATAGGCCTTTTCTCATATAAAAAAGGAAGGGGAGTTTATAATGAATATTATGACAACAAAGAATTTGCCAATTTTTATTACAAAGGAACTCGAACAGCTACATAAAAAAATAGCACCGATCATGATGAAGACATCAAAATATATGTTCTGGTCGTTTCCGTTAATTACGATTTCACTTCTTAACTTAGTGTTTTTACTGTTTTTCATGCCGTTTACACAAGAAGCAATTCCTTCACTTCTTATTTATGCCATCCTTGGTGCAATTGGCTTCGCCTTATCAAAGGAAGCAAAATTTAAGAAGAAGGAAATGGAAGCCATTTCTTCTGAATATATCATTACAAGAATTAAAAAGAGTGATGTGGTAACAACCGGACGTCAGCAAGATTATATTTCACGTCTTCAAAACCAACCAAAGCTTGCTTTACACTTTTTTATTGAATTTTTAAATGAGGAAAAACAGAGAGAAAAGCGAAATCTTTATTCCTAAAGGAGTTTTATGATTATGAAGCCCTCAAATTACAAAGCACTGTCAAAAGACGAAGGACCTGTTAAAAAAGCAAACCCTAAAAAAACGATCCATCAAATCCTTTTACAGCTACAAAGCCAAGGAGTAAATGCAACCCTTAGTAAAAAAAGAAGTAAACTTATTTTAGGATCGTAATAGCAAAACCTGACCCGTACCGAGTCAGGTTTTTTTCATGCTTACAGAAAAATAGACTATGAGCATTAATGATAAGTAGATTGTATATCCAAAGAATGAATACAAATGATTCCATGACGGATCATGAAGAAACCAACCTAATCCTTCGGAAAGCTTTTCACCAGCAGACATGATTGACGCAAGGAGCAACACAGCACAAAGCTTTCCTACGAAATTCAATTTTTCACAAATAAATAGAAATGCAACTAGCATGAGTGGCAAACCGACAAGTGTAAAGCCTACATGAATCGAAAAAACATCCGGAAATGGGCGTAACGGAAAAGAGTAAAAACCTTTTCCGACATAATACAGGTCTAGATAAGTGCCAATTAATGCTCCAAGTAAAATGGTCACGATTAGTCCTGGATTAGTCCAAAATCGAAATGGCTTTTTTAGCAATCGCTGCGAGTTCAAATTTTTCAAGGGTTTTACAGTATTCATGTAGAATCTCTCCATCCACTAGTTCTTTATCCTGTTTTAGATAATAAATGATTTCCCAATCCTTGTACCAATCTCCAATTTCAGCAGGCTTATGTTTTCTATTTCTCCAAGCCATCTCTAATCTCGGACTGTATATTCTTGGAGAACCTTTCGTCAGTTCACAGGATTTTACACGTGATTTCAATAAGAAACCAGGTAGTCCTTCATCCACATGATTAAAAATATGTGGCCAGTAATCCTTTCTCGAACCAGAATGTTGAACTTTCTTTGCCCAGTTTTCCACTGATTTGAGTCGTTTTTCATCTGCAAATAAGATGGAATACAATCGTTTGCCTAACAAAATACGTTCGCGAACACTTTTAAATTGATGAAGGGTTTGCCCGATTAATCGAACTTTTCCTTTTTCTTCAAACGGAAATAAAATATGATTCAAATCCAACAAATCCTGAAGTTTGAATTCCAGTGTATCAAAGACTTCTTTTTTATAATGTGAATTTGATATTACCCGGTCCTCAAGATAGCTTTGCTCATTTATAATTTGAGCGACTGTTAGTGTGTACTTATCTTGCCTCACCCAAAAATCATTCCATACTGATTCCATAAAAACAGATACATGAAAGTGGGGGAGTAGGTAAAATAAATTTTGCTGATACAGTTTACTTGCTTCATAGAGTAAAAACTGAGGGAAAGCATCCTGAAAAATCAACCAATTACCACGTTCTAAAAATGAAAAATAGACTTGAGCTTCCTTCCTTGTTAAAAGCCTTGAAAGCTGTCCACCTTTTAAATCCGTCATATTCCATCCACCATTTCGGGACACCATATGGCCAAGGAATGCCCAATGTATTTCGGGATGGGCATTATAAAAATCAAGATAAGCTTTTGTCCTCGTTACATTATTCTGATTAAGTTTTCTCGTCATTTCTTTAATTTGCTGAATTAAAAACTGTTCCTCCAAAGTAAGCAATGGTAATAATACTGGTCTTTTTTGCCGTTTCTTTATATCTTTTTTAATTTGTAATAGAGATTCAGAGAGTGGGAGTTTCTTCTTTTTAAAAAGTTTACACATGGATGTTGACCTCCTCAATGAATTCTCTTAATTTACAGTGAATATGTATGGAATAGGATGAAAGGAGGTTACAAATGTTTGACAAGGTGAATGATGGTTTGCAGCAGTTAATTGACACCATTAGGAAGGACCAATCATCCAATGGGGCATGGAAATATCCATTTGAAACAGGGATTTCGACGGATTGTTATATGATTATCTTATTAAGAAGCCTTGAAATTAATGATGAGAAATTGATTCAACAATTAACAGAACGGATTTTAAGTCGTCAAGAAGAAAATGGAGCATGGAAGCTTTTTTATGATGAAGGGGATGGAAATATATCTGCGACTGTGGAGGCATATTATGCATTGCTATATTCGGGATATATAGAAAAGAAAGATCCAAAAATGAAACGTGCGAAATACTTCATTGTAAAAAATGGTGGACTTAAGAATATCCATATGTTTACTAAATTTATGCTTGCGTTAACAGGTCAGCAAAAGTGGCCAACCTTTTTTCCGCTTCCACTTGAACTAATCCTGTTGCCACACTTCTTTCCGATTCATTTTTATAGTTTTTCAGAATTCGGAAGAGCTAATCTAACACCAATCATGATTCTTGCAGACAAAAAATTCAGTCTAATAACAAAGAAAAGTCCTAATTTATTAGATGGTCAGAGAGATGAAAATGGATTAGATTTCCGAGATTCACAAGAATGGCGATCACTTTATTCAAATGTCAAACACGCAATCAGTCATTTAAAAGGCTTGCCTTCTCATCTTCACCAACTAGCAACTGAACAATCAAAGCAATACATGCTGCGCAGGATTGAGCCTGATGGAACATTTCTAGGATATTTTAGCTCTACATTTCTGATGATTTTTGCCTTACTTAGCTTGGGCTATCCAAAAAATCATCCAATTATTATCAACGCAGCAAACGGTTTAAAAGGGATGAAAACAGTCATTAACGGTAATGTCCATATGCAATACACCACGGCAGATGTATGGAATACTTCACTACTTGGATATGCATTACAAGAAGCAGGTGTCCCATCAACCGATTCTATGATTAAAAATGCGAATCACTATTTATTGGAGCGGCAGCATGTTAAATACGGTGATTGGGTAGTTCAAAATCCGACCGGCTTTCCTGGTGGCTGGGGCTTTGCAAACGTGAATACAATTCATCCCGATGTTGATGATACGACTGCTTCCTTGCGTTCTATTGCGAGAATGGTTAAAAAAGAACAAATATATAGGCAATCATGGGACAGAGGTTTACAGTGGTTATTATCCATGCAAAATAATGATGGGGGATGGCCAGCATTTGAGAAAAATACAGATAGTAAGCTTCTTAGCTTTTTACCGATTGAAAAAGCTGAATACATTCTTACTGATCCTTCTTCCGCAGATGTGACTGGACGTGCACTCGAGTTTCTTGGTAAATATACGAATCTACTAAAGGACCACCCGTCTGTTAAATCAGCCATTCAATGGCTATATAAAAACCAAGAAGACAATGGCTCCTGGTATGGACGGTGGGGAATTTGTTATATTTATGGAACATGGGGAGCAGTTACAGGCTTACGTGCGGTTGGCGTTTTGCCAACACACTCATCAATTAGGAGAGCTGTCGCATGGCTAGGATCTATTCAAAATCAGGATGGCGGCTGGGGAGAGTCGTGTAAAAGCGATAGTAAAAATAAATATGTTCCATTGAATTCAAGCACATTAACACATACTGCCTGGGCAGTGGATACTATGATCTCAGCAAGTGATCGACCGACTAGGACAATTGATAAAGGGGTTCAATTTCTGATTTCGAATTTGAACCGAGACGACTGGACAACACAATATCCGAAAGGGCAAGGCATGGCCGGGGACTTTTACATTCACTACCACAGTTATCGTTATATTTTCCCGCTACTTACACTTGCGCATTACAAGAAAAAATATACTAAAAAAAGCTAAAAGATCACTTTTAGCTTTTCTTAAGTTTTGACGGATTATTGATTTTATAGTGAACTGGATTTTCAATAATGAACTCTTCATCCACATCCTTGCCTTTTGCTAATTTCTTTTTCACAACTTTTGCATCAAATTCAAGGGTATTTCCAGGCTCAAGGTCTAATTTCTTTAAAGTTTTTGAATGGGAGCACCAAGCTAGTCCAAGTTCAATTGGTTCTTCCTGCAAAATAACCACATTTTCAAGTATGATTACTTCATCGTTATCTTCGTTAAAATGGTTCCATGTTAGTGCAATTTGTTTAACTGAAGCAGTAAAATGAACTTTGTCCGTTGGCAGCTCGATTTTTGGTGCTTTTTCTTTTTTCGTTTTTTTCTCAGCTTGTTCCTTTTTAACAGCTGACTTTGATTCCGTTGCTGCCGGTTTTTCAGCTTTAGTCTCATTCGCAGTTTCCTGTTTCTTTAACGGAACAACCCCAGTGTCAGAAATTGCGGTTTTCGCAAAACTCGGTGATTGCATTTCTTTTAAATAGGCAGGGTGAATACAGGTTAAATTACCATCCTCAAACTCAAGCACAATTGTATTATGTTCTTGTGTCTTACCGTAAACCTCATAGCCTTTTATCGTTACGATTTGCTGATGAGTCCTTTCCTTGTACCAGTACTCTTTTTTAACTGAAAGACCCCATTCACGAACCTTTTCTTCATAGTTGGCTTCGTCAACAAATGTTTCATAATCCCCTTTTGGAGGGAGAAACGTTGTTCCCGATGAGTCATCTATATGAGGCAATATATTCGCCATGTATGAACATCCTTTCGTTTTTTACAAATTTATGTAATTCATATACAATAAAATGAAACATATCTATTTCTTATCATATATTTCTTTCCTATATAATAAAAGGTTTTTTCAATCTTAACAAAAGGAGAATTGCGATGACAACTACGTATAAGTCTCGAAATGAAGTGCCTGAACAAGAAAAATGGAACTTAGATGATCTCTATTCTGACCTAAATAAATGGGAGGAAGATTACGGGAACATTGAAAAAATGGGCGAGGAACTCGCAAAATTTGATGGAAATATCCATGATGGACATTCGTTATTTGAGTATTTAACCTTGAGTGAAAATATGTCTTTCCATTTTAACAAACTATATGCCTATGCGATGTTAAAGGTGGATGAAGACACCCGAGTAACAAAATCACAATCTTACATAGACCGCGCCAAACAGCTTAGTGTCAAGGTAAGTTCTGCAAACTCTTTTTTCATGCCATTTTTATTAAGCTTAGATGAAGAAACATTAAAACGATACATTGACGAAGAAGTTGGGCTTCAGTATTTTGAAAAAGAACTGCTAGAATCCTACCGTTATAAGTCACATGTATTGAACAAAGACCAAGAAGAAATTTTATCACGTTTAGGTGAGGCACTTTCTGCACCCAGTACGACGTATGGAATGATAAATAATGCTGACATACGCTTTGGTAAGGTTTCGAAGAATAATGGTGAAAAGGTTGAACTAACAAGAGGGATGTATGCAAAGCTAATTGAGGATGAGGATCGTGAAAAGCGAAGAGAAGCTTATATGGCCTATTATGAGCCATATGTACACTTAAAAAATTCAATCGCATCGACATTGTCAGCGGCAATTAAAAATAATGTCACAATCTCAAAGTTGAGGCACTATCCATCAGCACTTGAAAAAGCATTATTCGGGGATAATGTTCCAAAAGACGTTTATGAAAATCTAATCGAAACTACCAAGAAAAATATCGGAGCTATGCACAAATACGTGCAGCTTCGCAAGGAAAAATTAGGTTTAGATGAGCTTCGCCAATACGATTTGAGCGTACCACTTGTTAGTGGGGCAAAGAAAGATATTTCCTACGATGAAGCATTCGAAACTATGTGTAAGGCACTTTCTCCATTAGGTGATGATTATATTCAAACACTTAAGGAATTTAGAAAATCTCGTTATTTCGATGTTAGGGAGACACCTGGAAAGCGTTCAGGGGCTTATAATTTAGGTGTGTATGGAGTGCATCCATATATACTTTTAAATCATCAGGATGACCTAGATAGTTTATTTACGTTGGTACATGAATGCGGTCACGGGGTTCATAGTAAATTAAGTTCTGAGAACCAACCTCAAATTACGGCTCGTTATAGTATTTTTGTTGCAGAGGTTGCTTCAACTGTTAACGAGGTATTGTTAATAAACTACCTATTGAACACGGAAGAAAATGAGGGGGTCAGGAAATTCCTCATCAATCATTATATCGATAAATTTAAAGGGACTTTATTTACTCAAGTTATGTTTGCTGAGTTTGAGAAGAAGACCCACGAAATGGCTGAACAAGGACTGCCGTTAAATGTAGAATCCTTTAGTGAAGTATATGAAGGTTTGTTTAGAGAATACCATGGTGAAGATCTTGTGTTTGATGACGAAGTCAAATATGGTTGGGCACGAATCCCGCATTTTTACCGTCCGTTTTATGTTTATAAGTACGCTACAGGATTTGCTTCAGCCATTCATATCGCGACGAAGATTCTTGAAGGGGACGAAACAACATTAACCTCTTATCTTGAATTCTTACAAAGCGGAAGCTCAGATTACCCACTTGAGCTGTTGAAAAAGACAGGGGTAGACCTTACAACTCCACATCCAATTGAAAATTCACTAAAGAAATTTAATGAATTAGTAGAGGAATTTTCTAAGCTGTAAAAAGGTTAGCCTTCCGAATGGAAGGCTATTTTTCATTCCTTTGGATGTACCATATCCCCAGGGTTCACATATTGCTCAAATTGTTCTTTTGTTAACATTCCAAGCTGTAAGGCAGCTTCTTTTAAAGTGGTATTATGTTTATGGGCATGCTTTGCGATAGTCGCAGCTTTTTCATAACCAATATAAGGGTTGAGGGCTGTTACAAGCATTAATGAATCTTGTAGATTTTTAGAGATTATGGCTTCATTTGCTTTAATTCCGATTGCACAGTTTTTATTAAAAGAAACCATCGAATCAGTAAGCAGTCTAACGGACTGAAGTAAATTATAAATAATCACCGGTTTAAATACATTAAGCTCAAAATTACCTTGACTTGCCGCTATTCCGATTGTAGCATCATTGCCCATGACCTGAACCGCAACCATTGTAAGTGCTTCACTCTGGGTGGGATTTACTTTTCCAGGCATAATTGAGCTTCCTGGTTCATTTTCAGGTATCATTATTTCTCCAATTCCACAGCGTGGGCCACTTGCAAGCCATCTAACATCATTTGCAATTTTCATTAAATCTGCTGCCAATGCTTTTAAAGCTCCATGTGCATAAACAATCTCATCGTGACTGGTTAGGGCATGGAATTTATTTTCAGATGAGAAAAAGGAAAGCTTTGTGTACTCCGAAATTTCTTTTGAAATATTTTCACCAAACATTGGATGAGCATTAATCCCGGTGCCAACTGCTGTACCACCAATTGCAAGAGCAAGCATTTTTTCAGTCGATTCCATGATCATCTCCTTAGTACGCTTTAACATATGGACCCAGCCACTAATTTCCTGACCAAGTGTTAATGGAGTAGCATCTTGAAGATGAGTTCTTCCAATTTTTACGATTGAATCAAATTCTTTTTCCTTTTCTTGCAAAGTTGCTTGTAATGTATCAATCGCTGGAATTAGACGTTCATTTATTGTTTTTACACCGGCAATATGCATCGCGGTTGGAAAAGTGTCATTTGAACTTTGACTCATATTAACATCATCATTCGGATGGATTTTCTCGTCGATTCCTTGATCCATTAACCATTTGTTCGCACGGTTTGCAACTACCTCGTTGACATTCATATTACTTTGCGTCCCACTACCTGTTTGCCACACAACAAGTGGAAAATGCTCAAAAATACGACCTAATAAAATTTCATCACAGGCATTGGTAATCGCTTTCGCTTTATTTTCACTTAATTTTCCAAGCTTTTCATTTGTAGTGGCTGCACTTCTTTTTAATATAGCAAAAGCTTCAATTACCTCAAGTGGCATCTTTTCCGTCCCAATTTGAAAATTTTCTATACTACGTTGGGTTTGGGCAGCCCAGTAGGCATCAACCGGAACTTTAATTTCACCCATCGTGTCTTTTTCAATTCTATAATTCAAGATTATCACCTCTAATATTCATCCTTTATATAACGTACCAATTATTACCTTGTTTTATGTCTTTGTTATTAATATGGATTTCAACACCCATGGCTATAAAAATGATAGAATTTATAATGGACTTTTAAGCAAAAAGGAGGTGGGCTAACATGAATAAAGGGGAAAGCTTTTTTTATCGGAAGAAACAGCAGCTTGGTGTACAGCTTAATGACGTTCAGAAAAAGGCCGTTCTTCACACAAAGGGACCTTTACTCCTTTTAGCGTCACCTGGCTCGGGTAAAACGACAACAACTATTATGCGAATTGGTTATTTAGTCGAAGTAGTGGGGGTAGAACCTACCCGCATAAAGGCTGTAACCTTTAGTCGAGCATCGGCAGCCGATATGAAAGAAAGATTTGCTCGTTTCTTTCCAGATCACCCCGTAAATTCTGTAGACTTTTCAACCATTCATAGTCTTGCATTTCAAGTAGTACGGGATTATTTTTATAAACGAAAAGTTTCCTACCAATTAATTGAAGGGAATCAAGATGGTGGTCCTAATAAAAAGCTGCTTTTGCGGAAATTATTTAAATCGATGAATGGTGAGAATATCACGGAAGAGCAGCTTGAAGAACTAACAACCTATATTAGTTTTATCAAGAATAAGCTTCTGCCACGGGATGAATGGGGAAGTATTGATTGTGACATTCCATTTGTCGAAGCTATTGTTGAAGAATATGAAAAAATAAAGAACTCAAATCCAAGTAATCTCTTATTGGATTATGACGATATGCTAACTATTGCGAATGATGCATTTAAAAACGATGATATGATTTTACGAAAATATCAAACCCGCTATGATTATGTCCTTACAGATGAAAGCCAGGATACATCGCTCGTTCAACATGAAATGATTGAGAAGCTAGTAAAGCCTCATCAAAATCTATATGTCGTGGCAGATGATGATCAATCGATTTATTCTTGGCGGGGAGCGGAGCCGAAGTACTTGTTAGATTTTACAAATGTATACCCAGAAGCTGTTATCCTAAAAATGGAGCAGAACTATCGTTCGTCAAAGGATATCGTCCACGTTGCCAACAGCTTCATTAAGCGTAATAAAGACCGCTACTACAAAAATATGTTCACCGAAAACCCCAATATTAACCCAATTGAAATTAGACAATTTGAGGATTATCGAATACAAGCTAAATATCTTGTACAAGAAATTGACCTGGTAGAAAAGAAGAAAGATGTCGCAGTGCTATACCGGAACAACTCATCATCTATCATGCTAATTAATGAGCTTGATCGGAATCAAATCCCTTTTTATATAAAAGATTCTGATAATCGCTTTTTCTCACATTGGGTCGTTAAAGACATATTGAATTTTATGAGAATGACCTTTACAGATAAACGGGTCGATATTTTCGAACAAATTTATACGAAATGTGGGTTTTATCTATCGAGAGAACAATTGTTCGAACTAGCGAAAAAGAATCCAACTGAGTCGATATTTGAACGGCTTTTACAAAATAAAAGCTTAAAGGACTACCAAATAAAACAAATACAAGCATGTCAGAAAAACTTTCAACAAATGAAAGGAGTCAAGCCACATAAGGCGATTAAGATTATTAGAAATGAGCTTAGCTATGATAAAACTCTTAAGGAAATGAGCAAGAAGCTCGGATTTAAAACGGATTATCTCTTTAGCGTGCTTCAAACGCTTGAGGAAATTGCAGATACACTTGAAACGATGGAACAATTTGCAGGTAGATTAAAGCATCTAGAAAATCTCTTGAAAGTCTCAAAATTAAATAAAAATAAAGATGCCATCACGCTTTCCACATTTCACAGTTCAAAAGGACTTGAGTTTAAAAAGGTTTATATGATTGATCTAATTGAAGGAGTGATTCCTTCACATGATGAGATTAATAAATATAAAGAGGGCGAGCGAGGTCTCATGGAAGAAGCTGTCCGCCTATTTTATGTTGGGATGACACGTGCTGAACAGGAGCTTGAACTTTTGTCCTATAAAAAACAAAATGGTAAAGATGTTGCCCAATCCCGATTTGTGGCAAATGTAAAGAACATCATTTCACCTCCGGTTAGGGTGCAGCCGTCAGAATCAAAGAAAAAGATAGTACGAGAAAAATCGGTTGTCACTTATAATCCAAATGCAATTAGAATTGCGGATGAGATTCTGGAGGGCATGGTCGTAAAGCATCGTGTTTTCGGACACGGAACAATTGTTTCGGTCACAGGAGAAAAAATCGAAATCCAATTTCAAAAAGAGAGGAAAGCCTTATTGCTCGATAGGTGTTTAGAAATGGGGTTATTGGAGCCGGCGGATGAGATACCAGTAAAATAACTTAATAAAGGAAAGGTACCACGCCTTTCCTTATTTTTCACTTGTTTCAACTGCTGTTTTCTCTATTGGTTTTTCCTGAATCTTGGCTGCATTAAGTTGTTCAATTTCTTTCTCTAGCTTTTTGATCTGTCTTTGTTGCTTATATTGACGGAGAATACCAAACATACCCACGATCAGACCACCAAGTAATGCTGAACCCAAAATGATTAAAATAAGCGGAATCTCTGTGTAGCCAAATACAAAATTAACTCTTACAGAATCCACGTTCACAACCGCAAATATCGCGATAATCAGTGCAAATATAAGTCCTAAAATCAAACTCCATTGGAATCTCAATACATACAACTCCTTAGTTCTACTTCATTTTATCTTACCCAATTTTAGCCTTTGATGTTCCAATCACATACCAATTATTCGAAATCCTTGTAAAGACTATTATATAATTAACGTATCGAAGGATAATGGAGCTGAAAAAAATGAGTACGATATTTCCAACCCTATACGATTTTTTCATGAAACCACTTGAAAGAAGAAAATTCATCTCAATTCGAACTCATTTACTAACAAAAGCCACGGGGCAAGTTCTCGAATTAGGTTCAGGAACAGGTATTAATTTTCCACTTTACCGAGATGTTCAAAGTGTTACGGCGATCGAACCTAATCCATATATGTCGGACAGAGCAATAGAAAACAAAGCACAAGCTACTGTTCCGATTGAAATTATCCGAGCGGGTGCAGAAAAATTACCTATTGCGAATAATACATATGACACCGTAGTGGCCACTCTTGTATTTTGTACAATACCAGAACCAGAAATGGCCTTGCAAGAAATGAAAAGGGTTTGTAATCCGAATGGAACAATTCTGATGTTTGAACATGTGAAAATGAGAAATCCTTTTTTATCGAGACTACAAGATTGGCTTACACCAGCTTGGAAAAAAGTATGTGATGGATGTTGTTTAAATCGTGAAACAGAACAACTAATAAAGCAATATGGATTAACAATACTAAACAAAAAAGAATTTTATAATGGACTATTCATTGCGATGGAAATTCGAAATACCAAAAAGGAGAGCTGACCATTGATTACTGCAATATACTTAAATGATTACAAATTGGAAGTTTCTAATTATCAAGAAGATAATATAAATAATTTTTTGTTAGTGAAAGTCGATTTTAAAGTGGCAAGTAAAGAATACCATGAAATAACAACTCTTTTATATAAAGGGGATTTTGAATTAAAGGTCCCAGAGCGAAACCTTGCTTGTAAAGTTATGATTCAGGAATACTCAACCTCTATTACGAATCTTTATGAAAAAGATCAAGTTGGAGACTTCACACTAACTCTTCGTGAATTAAGAGAATAGGAGGGAGTTCAAGATGAAATTAAGCATTTTAGATCAAGCTCCTATTTCAGCAAATCAAACACCCCAGGAAGCATTGTTTGAATCAATGAAACTAGCGCAAGCAGGAGAACTATTGGGCTACACAAGATATTGGATTGCTGAACATCATGACTTACCTGGTCTTGCTTGTCCGGCACCTGAGGTAATGCTAGGGTACATTGGAGCACAAACAAATTCAATACGAATTGGTTCGGGTGCTGTCCTGTTACCTCACTATAAACCTTATAAGATAGCTGAGGTCTATAATATGCTTGCCACCTTATTTCCAAATCGAATAGACATCGGAATCGGTAGGGCACCCGGTGGTTCTGCGGAGGCTACCAATGCGCTATCTGATAATTTTTTACAGCAGGTTTGGAAGATGCCAGAATTGATTGATCTACTGCTTCATTTTTTACATAATGATTTTCCTAATGACCATGAATTTGCTAACTTAAAGGCAGCTCCAATTCCTCCAATACAGCCAGTTCCTTGGCTATTAGGAACGAGCAAAAAGAGTGCCATACTTGCTGCTGAAAAAGGGTTAGCATATACATTCGGACTGTTCATGAGCGACAATGATGGTGATGAAATCGTCAAGGATTATATTAATAACTTTACACCACGAAATGAAGGTGATATGCCACAAGTGATTGTTACTGTTTCTGCCATTTGTGCTGCAACTAACGAGAAAGCTGAAGACATTGCGTTAAGTTCTTATGTGTGGGGTAAGCAAAGAGAAAAGCGGGAAGGGAAGAAAGGAGTTCCGTCCATTTCAGAAGCAAAGGAATACCATGAGGGCTTTGAAAAAATGAAACAAAAAGTAATCATTGGAAATCCAAAAAATGTGAAGGATAGACTCCAAGAACTTAAAGAGGCATACCAAGCCGATGAAATTATGATTGTCACAATCACACACTCACCTGAGGACCGACTTAAATCATATGAACTTATTGCTAAAGAGGTGGGGCTTGCAACAAGATAAGTTTAACGGATTTATTTCTTGGGAGAAATCTAATAACATATTTAAGCACACGTTGTTTTTTACAAAAACGTGTGCTTTTTGAACTAGGTAATGGTTTTAGATGTCTTGTTGTTATAAGTTTTGTTCGCTGCGTATTTTATTGAGTAAAGCCCTGCACCCAGCAGAAACTAGACGATAGGTTTCATCAAAATCACCTGTGTAAAATGGATCGGGGACATCTATCTTGTATTTGGTCAGGTCGAGTAACCTAATGATCTTAGGATGGTTATGCTTGCCGGTTTTCTTGAAGATATTTTTTATGTTGCTTTCGTCCATCCCAATAATATAATCGAACTTCCAAAAGTCTTCTTTCTTTAGCTGGCGTCCAATAAGCCCATCGGAAGAGATATTGTATTTCTTTAGAATATCAAGAGTTCCTTCATGCGGAGGAAATCCGATTTGCAATGGACTTGTTGCAGCGGAATCAACTTCGATTTTGTGTGTCAAATTTTCCTTTTTGACTAAGTAACGAAAAAAAGCTTCAGCCATCGGTGAACGGCATATATTCCCTAGACACACAAATAAAACGTTGATCATGAAATACACCTCCAGTCGTTAATGGAGTCTTTTAAAAATAAACTGCTCCTACGATGATAAAAAGTATACACATACAATGGATAGAGCAAAATCAGCTCCGTATGTATCATTTTCCCTGTATAGAACTTTCTTTCCCGTTCTTTTCGTAATCACAACATATGTACAAAACAGAAATATGGAACGGCACTAATCCCAATTTTAGAAACTGAGGCAGAACGGGTCTTTATGGCACAACATCCGATGCTGAAGTCGGAGGCTACGATTCTGGTGATGTTGAGAATGCTGGATAATTAGATGAAAGTGTTCCGAAAAAATTTGATGAAGATGATCTAGCCGCTACGGAATCACTATAAAAAGAGGATTAAGAGGATTACTAGTAATAAAATTTCGGCGATTTTCTTTAACATTTTGTTAAAGATTCTAATACAAAGAGTAGAAATTTTGCACTTTAGACAACATCGTGCGATTCTTCGATAAGAAGGTCGCCTTTTTCTTATTTAAAGCAAAAATATTAACAGATACCGCCCACTAATCCTTCCTCGTAAATTTATCTAAAATGGACAAAATATGTTACAGGACAGTGCTGCTAAAATAAAAGCACTTCCCTAAAAAAAACGAGGGAGTGAAATAGATGATTGATAAGAATAAACGTAAACCTGAGGATAATGATACTCGTTATGCAATCGAAACTGGTGATACCATTGCTTCTGCTCTTGATCCATTTGGTTCTAATGCTGGTCCTGTAGCTGGTGGCGCGATGGATAATAAGTCGGGGGAAGATACAAACAAAACTCCAAAATAAGAGATTAGAATTAAGTAAAATCATCTTTTAAGCGAAGGGGTATTGCACATCCAGTGGACTTCCTAAGAGGGAGTCCTTTATATTAGTTGGCAAATTCAATAAGATATGAAAAGACTTTATATACTATTTTCCATGTTTGTCTATTTCAAATTATGGCTGTCTTTGTATCAAATTTGGTTATATTTGAAGGTTCTTAGGTTTAATCAAATTAATATTTTTAAACTTAAGGTAAATGGGATGACAATAGTGAGGGTAAGTTAGCTCAATAGAATGTAAAAAAAGGCTTAAAGATTTAAGCCTTTTTGATTAATTGTGTTCCGTTATATATCTGCCGTTAGTTCGGCCTTTTTCTTTGCTTTTAGGAATTTCACGATGTTGATTACTATCGTTTTGATAACAGCATAGGTTGGGATTGCTAGAATCATCCCCAGCACTCCGGCCAGATTACCTGCTGCAAGCAAGAGTATGATAATCGTAGCAGGATGTGTATCAAGTGTCTTCCCAAGAATTAGAGGGGAGAGAACATTCCCTTCAATTTGCTGTGCAATTACAATCACTACTACAACTAATAACGCCTTCATAGGGGAGTCAAATAGTGCAACAATTACGGCTGGGGCTCCACCTAAAAGTGGTCCAACGTAGGGAATGATATTAGTAACCGCGACAATCAATGCCATAACAAGCGCAAATGGTAAATCTATAATCAAGTACCCGATAAAGGATAAGGTTCCAACCGCTAATGCGACGGTAACCTGCCCTTGAATATAGGCGGAAAGTGTGTCACCAGTTTCTTTTAAAATCGTAAGCGCTTCGTCCCTGTAAGCTGATGGGAAAAACCTTGCAATAGCATGCGGTAACCGGTCGCCATCCTTGAACATGTAGAACAAGAGAAATGGCACAGTTACAAGAATGATTGCAATACTAGTAATTATCCCAATAAAATGCGTAATACCACCAGTAATCCGATTCGGGAGAGTATTCGCAAAAGCAATTAGTTTCTCCTCTATTGTATTTAATAATTCTTGCTGTTCAGTCTGAATCCACTTGAATTCCGAGGATTTTGAGAACTCCTCGAAAAAATCCATCGCTTGATTTGCATACCCTGGTAATGCATTTCCAAGAGCAGTGAATTGATTAGAGATAACAGGAACTAAATTCACGCCTGCTAATACAATCAGTCCAAAGAATACAATATAAATAATTAATATCCCTAGACTTCTCGGAACTTTATGGCGATAAAGAAATTTGACGACCGGATTTAATAGAAAATAAAGAAAACCGGTAATCAAAATCGGGAAGAAGATTGTTGAGAAAAACACACCAATTGGTTCAAATAAAAATGTAATTTTCGTTGAAACAAAGATAATCGTTAAAATTAACAGGATTTGAATAAGCCAATATTGTAATTTCGTTTTAGACAAAGTATGTACCTTCTTTTCAATTAATATACAAGAAGTATAACAATTCACGAAAAAGAAAACAATTACTTCATTCAAAGGTTTATTTTCATGAATTATAAGTCTGGTCAAACATTTCCTGTGTAAAATCATCCGGTTTTCCGTCAAAAATGAGTTCGCCATTCTTTAATGCAATCAGTCTCGTTGCAAACCGTTTAGCAAGTTCAACATCGTGAAGATTCATTATGGATAAGAGGCTATGACGATCATGTAATTCCTTAAGCAATGAAAAAATAAGATTAGCCGTTCCCGGATCTAAGCTAGCAACCGGCTCATCTCCAAGAAAAACACGTGGCTTCTGTAGTAAAGCACGAGCGATTCCAACCCGCTGTTTCTGGCCACCACTTAAATATTCAATTCGACGATTTTCATATTCGGAAAGACCAACAACTCCCAAAATCCGTTTTGCATTTTCGATTTCTTCCTTAGAAAATATCCCAAGCAAATTTTTCACAGAACTACGATAGCCGAACATGCCTGTTAATGAATTTTGCAAAACTGTTAAGCGAGGGATAAGGTTAAAGTGTTGAAAAATCATTCCGATTTCTCTCCGTATTAGGCGCAGTTGTTCCTTATTCTTAATTGTAAATGGTTCACCATCCCAAAATACTTCACCACTTGTCGGCAGTTGGAGACCATTCATACACCGAATCAGTGTTGATTTCCCTGCGCCGCTTTTACCAAGTACGCAGACAAATTCGCCCTCATCAAATCTGAGATTTACAGAGGATAGAGCAGGCCTTTCTGTATTCGGATAGTAGACTGAGACATCCGTTAATGTAATCATTTCTTACGCTCCTACTTAAATAACTTTATTCCGAACATAGCTTCCAAACGAATCCACAATAATAACAATAAGCATGATTAAGAACACGTCCAACGAAACAGAGGAATATTGAAAAGTTTTAAAATCATTAAATAGACGTTGTCCAATTCCGCCTCCACCAATAAAACCAAGAATAAGAGAGGTACGAATCGCAACCTCAAAGCGGTAAAAAAATTGGGACAATACATTCGGCCAAATTTGTGGAAGAATGCTAAAAAGGGATGCAAACCAATTTTTTGAACCAACTGCTCTCATCGCTTCGTGCGGACCAGGTTCTGCCGACTCAATAAGTTCTGAAATTAATTTTCCAAGCACACCAATATTATGAAACATGATAGCTAGGACGGCAGGGAAGGGACCAAGACCTAACGCTGTTAGTAAAATTAATCCGAACACAATTTCTGGAATGGAGCGAACAAAACTCATCAAGATTCTTGTAATATTAAAAACTATTGCAGATGGAGACGTATTTTTTGCTGCGAGAAAGCTAATCGGCAAAGCAATAATAAGACCAAAAACACTTCCTAAAAACGCCATCGCAAGTGTCTCTGCACTATCCCTTAACATCCGGGGTAAGGCTGAAAAATCCATCGGAAACCATTGTGATAGAAAATCAATCATATTTCGAAAATCACGAAATTTTGAAAGGTCAAATTCGGTTAACCTCATACTAACAAAAATCGCAATCACTAATAGAACTACAGATAGTAAAGTAGTTCGTTTAAACCACATGTAGATCAGCTCTATTCATTAATTATTCCTTGTTTAATCGCAGCTTGTCGAATACTTTCATAATCCGCATCTGTTGCTTCTGTAAATCCACTCGCTCCAAATGCAGCGAGGATTTCTTCATCATCGATAGCTAGGAAAGCACTTTTTAGTTTTTGAATGGTTTCATCGTCTGTATCCTTATGAACTGCCCATGGATATTGGAATAATTTTTCTGATTCCCAGATTGTTTTGAATAAAGAACCATCAATTTTTTTTGACTCAACAAGCTGATTATAAATAGCACTATCAATGGCACCAGCATCGACTAGTTGATTTTGTACAGCCAAAGCAGTTGCATCATGGGAACCTGTGAATCGGACAGATTTAAATTGATGCTCATCCTCAGATTCAAATACTCCTCGATCCTTAAGTTCTATTGAAGGAATGAGGGAGCCGGATGTTGAATTAATATCACCAAATGCAAAATCAAATTCCTTAGAATTTGCTACTAAATCTTCAATTGAATTTAGTGGACTATCTTTGTGAGTGATGATATAAGAATGATAGAATGGCTCACCGTCAATTAATTGAGTAATTATCGCTTTTGCACCACTTTTATCATGAGCAACAACATAGGTTAATGGACCAAAATAAGCCATATCAATTTTGTTATAATTCATCGCTTCAACAACACCGTTATAATCAGGATACACTTCAACTGATACTTCACGGTTTAATTCTTTCGTTAAAATGGATTGAAGCTTATCCATGGCTGTCTCCATTTCACCAACAGTTTGGACAGGAATAACCCCAATTGTAAAAGGTTCTTCGTTATCTTTTTTGTTTTCATCACTAGCATTTGAACCACATGCACTAAGAACTAATGTTATTACTAAGAAAAGAACGTAAAGAGTTTTCTTTTTCAAAATAGACACCTCGAATTTTTTTAATTTAGTATTCCCATCAACCTAAAAAGGACTCAATTTGAGCCCTTTAAACTACCTTAATATTACCAGGATTTTCGTTTGTTACTTCACCGATCATACTAGCCTCTACATTATTTTCGCGTAGTTCGAGCAGCATTTTTTCGGCTTCAGCTTCTGGAACGGATAATAGTAGTCCACCAGACGTAATTGCATCACATAAAATAAGTTGATCAAGTTCATCGAGTCTCGAACTATATTCGACTCGATCAGATAGCCAAGCATGATTTTTCTTTGTTCCACCAGGAACTACCTTTTGTTCTGCAAGCTCTTTTGTTCTTTGTAAGATAGGGACATTTTCAAACTGAATGGTCATCCCTACATTGCTTCCTTCAGCCATTTCCATTGCATGCCCAAGTAGGCCGAATCCAGTTACATCTGTGCATGCGTGGACATTAAAGTGATCCATCACCTCTGCAGCTTTTTTATTCAAAGTTGCCATGACCTCAGTTACTTTTTCAATATCTTCTTGCTCTAACAGATCTCTTTTTATCGCTGTGGTTAAAATCCCAACTCCGATAGGCTTTGTTAAAATAAGTCGGTCACCCGGCTTTGCACCAGCATTTGCACGAATTCGATTTGGATGGACTGTACCCGTTACAGATAAACCGAATTTCGGTTCTTTATCATCGATAGAGTGACCACCAACTAAAGAAGCTCCCGATTCTCTTACTTTTTCAGCAGCTCCTGCTAGAATGTCCGCTAAAATACTTTTATCCAATGTATTAATAGGGAAGGCGACTATATTCATGACCGTAATCGGTTTTCCTCCCATTGCATAGACATCACTTAATGCATTAGCAGCGGCAATCTGTCCAAACATATAAGGGTCGTCCACAATCGGCGTGAAAAAGTCCAGCGTTTGTACAAGTGCAAGTTCATCATTAATTTTATATACTCCTGCATCATCAGGAGTATCAAGACCAACTAATAAATTTGGATCTGGTGTAGCTTTTGGTAAATGACGCAGAACCTGCGTCAGGTCCTCAGGACCGATTTTGCATCCTCAGCCAGCTTTTGTTGAAAGGGAGGTCAATTTAATGATTTCTTCCTTCTTAGACATCAACGTCACTCCTTCCATTCTTTGTATTTGGCACTATCAAAGCACCTAATTTCCAAAACTTATTTTATCATAATAAAATTAGTATTAGAAATTTATTCGATTTTTATATTATTTTAATCCTACTTTAATAAAGCTAAAAGCTATATTCAAATAACACTCCAATTAATCTTTTTTAAAGAAGGTTGAGTTCAATTATTCGATAAACACTATTAATGTAAGCGTTATTAAAGATTTTGAATAAATGTAATTGTTGACATTATCTGAAAACAATTATATTATGATACCAATTAATCGAAAGGGACAAAATTCAAAAAAAACATAGATTCGAAAAACTACCGCATCAGGGGGATTACACAATGAAACAAGCAACGAAAAAATATTTGATTGATCGAATGTATAAAGCTTCACAAGGACTTGCAAATGCAGTATTAGTTACACTTGGGATTGGTCTCCTTATGGAATCACTCGGAACTTTTACTGGTTGGGATGGCTTTACTATAATTGGAGTTTCCGCACAGCTCATGTTAGCCCCAGCTCTTGGAGCAGGCATCGCGTACCAGCTTGGAGGGAATACACTAGTCATTTTCAGTGCAATGGCCTGTGCAACGATAGGAGCAAGCGCAGTTCAACTTACCGAAAATGGAGTTACATTAGTAACAGGACAACCATTAAGTGCAGTTATGGCTGCAGTTATTGCTACTTGGGTAGGTAAGCGTGTTGCAGGAAAAACGAAACTTGATATGATGGCAATACCTTTTGCTGCTATTTTTGTAGGAGGCATCGCGGGTGTATTTTTATCAATGATAACCACTCCGTTATTAGAATGGTTAAGTGCACAAATAGCTGCATCTGTTGCTGGTTCTCCTATTATTGGACCTATGGTTATATCACTTGTTTGGAGTATTTTTCTAATGTCGCCAGCGTCTTCAGCCGCAATTGCGATTGCATTACAGCTTGATCCGGTTTCAAGTGCAGCTGCTTTAATTGGATGTACAGTTCAATTTGCTGGATTCACCGCAATGTCATTTAAACAAAATGATGCGGGGGCTAACATTGCACAATCCTTAATTACTCCTAAGGTACAATTTCCGAATTTAGTCAAAAATCCACGGCTTGCCATTCCGCCGTTTATCGCTGCGGTCATTTGTGCGCCAATTGCAACATTGATTTTTGATTTTCAAGTTCCATATCAATTAGCTGGTCTAGGTCTTAATTCATTAATCGCACCTATCAATATTTTAGCTGAACAGGGTGCTATCGTATTATCAATTTATATCGCTGTTGGGATTATCTTACCAATTATTATAACTTTGGCAATCTATCATGGTTTAAAAGTAATTGGATGGACAAAAGCATCTGACTTAAAAATGGAACTACAATAAAAAAACTGGGTGGAAAGGAAGATTCCTTATGCCGCCCAGTTTTTTTGTCTTATTTACATTATTTTGGTATATATAGGGAATAAACAATGTGTTCCCCGCAATTAGTTATACCAACATTTTTTCACATCGGTTAAATAGCAAAAAGTTACAAAAAGCTATCGACAAAGTAACCACTATTTCAAGGCAATAATAGTGTATTTCCGTCAAAATAATGGATAAAGTATATTCATAACTACTTTGACTAATGAGGTGTTTAACATCATGCCATTGTTAGATTTGAGCAGTATCAGCCTTTTTTATAAGGTTAAAGGAGAGGGACCTTCGATTGTTTTTATTCACCCTCCTTTACTCACTAGCGCAAATTTCGAATATCAAGTAGATGAATTATCTAAAAATTTTAGAGTAATCACCTTTGATATTCGAGGTCACGGAAGAAGTCAGTATTCAGTTCAACCCATTACTTATTCGTTAATTGTTAAAGATATCAAAAACCTATTGGATTATCTAGGCATCGATAAAGCTTTCCTTTGCGGTTATTCGACCGGGGGTTCAATTGTATTTGAATTTTTACAGTCTTACTCTGATAGGGCATTTGGAGGCATAGTCATTAGCGGAATGTCTGAGGTTAGTGATTGGTATCTAGAGAAAAGAATTTCTTTAGCAAGTTTGCTTTCGAAACCAAGAATTATCGGCTTGTTGGGGCTAGCCATTACATGGGGGAATTCAAATACAAAAGAAATTTTTAAGCATATGTATAGAGAATCACTAAAAGGTGATGCAAGAAATATTGAGCAGTATTATACTTATAGCCTAAACTATAAGTGCACCAATCAGTTAAACAGTATTAACCAGCCAATTTTACTCGTTTATGGTACAAAAGATAAATCATTTCATAAATACGCCAAGGTATTACATGAAAAATTACCAAATAATCAATTAAAATTTATTGACGAAAAACATCAAATTCCCACAAAGTCTGCTACAAAATTAAGTAAATTGATATACGATTTTATTCGAGCACATTGATGGGGCAGTCAGTTATAGGATGCTGTAATGGAGGAATTATCACAGAAATGATCAAGCATTTTTAATAAAAGAATGATTCAATAAAATAGAATAAGAGCGTGTTTATAGAATAAATTTGATCAAAGATCAAACTTTATTCTAATGCTACATATGCGAGAGATTTTATCTAATATGGTGCTGGTCATAGTGGCGATAAAGGCACTTCCGATAATATCAGACGGATAATGATGTCCTACCCAAATACGGGAGAAGCCAGTCAATAAGGATAACACCCACATGATTGAACCGAGGACACGATCATAAAGAAAGATAGAAGTAGATATAGCAAATACTAGCAAAGTATGTTTACTTGGAAATGAAGAATCCATTTTTGAAGGAATAAGTATGCCGACACGATGTTTTACAAAAGGACGTGGTTTAAAGTAGAACAACTTTATTAAAGTATGAATTAACAATGTAATCCCCATAGATTTTACCGCATTACAAGATACTTTTTTGTAAGAATCATTTCTAAACCATATGAAAATCAACACAAAAAGAAACACATAACGAATCTTATTTGAAATCAATATCATCAGCAAATCAATTGGAGAACAACGTCCGGAAAACTGATTGATTAGTTTAAATACTTTATTGTTCATAAAAAATTCTCCTAACTTTATAGATACAAATAAAGTTCCCAACTATGAAAGAATATATGTATAAATCGAAGATACGGAATTAGCTGTTATAAACTCATAACCCTCTTGTCCTGCAATAGAACAAGAGTTAATAATTTTCCCACCATTTCCTTTTTTTTCATTTGATTTGCTGCGGCTTGAATGCCGTAGATAACACCCTTAATGTTGACATCGAATTTGATGAATTGTTTGACTAAGAATAAGGTTCGGCACCATAAAGGCACCAAGATAGTGATATTAATGAGAAGAAATTCCTTAAAGTATTGATATATAAGTACTTGGCGGGACTGTGTGGGAATCGAACCCACCGGAGACGACACGCGCCTCCCTCAGGGTTTTGAAGACCCAGGGGGACACCAGTCACCCAACCAACCCCAAAATAGACTACCTCTCATTATAAACAGGAATCTCTTTTTTAGGCAAATTAGAATCCTCAAACTTGAATTATTCACGTGCTTGTTAGTAAAGTAGAAGAGAGAAAAGACGGTTAAATAAAGGGGAGGAAGCAGTTAATGGGAGATTCATTTTATACGATTGGAATGGCTGGTCATATAGACCATGGGAAAACAACCCTCACAAAGGCTTTAACAGGCATTGATACTGACCGATTAAAAGAAGAAAAAGAACGCCATATCTCGATCGAACCTGGCTATGCACCCCTTAAACTAGATAACGGAATCCATGTATCTATAGTTGATGTACCAGGACATGAACGTTTCATTAGACAAATGATAGCTGGTGTTGCCGGAATTGACCTTGTGATACTCGTAATTGCTGGAGATGAAGGTGTCATGCCACAAACGAAGGAACACCTCCAAATTTTGAAATTTTTAGGGATTAAAAAATGTATGATTGTGGTTTCGAAAATTGGAAGAGTGGAAGAGGAGTTACTCGAACTCGCTGTCGAAGAAATAAAAGAATTACTGGCAGAAACAGATTATAGCTATGCACCAATACTATATGTTGATAGTATCTCAGAAAAAGGGATTCCGGAACTAAAGCAAGCGATACAAAAGGAGATCGATGGCCTTGAACAAAGAAATAGCAACGGCTCATTTCGTTTGCCGATTGACCAAGCCTTTACGGTTCAGGGACATGGAACTGTTGTAAGAGGGACTATTTTTGAAGGTGTTGTGACAAGGGACAGTCAATTAACACTTTTGCCATCAGAGAAAATGATAAAAATTCGGCAAATCCAGGTACATAATCAGGAAATAGAAAGAGCACAAGCGGGACAACGAGTTGCTCTAAACATTACCGGAGTTACAAAGGATGAGATAATACGTGGTGATGTACTTGTCGATTCAGAAAACCTCCAAGTAACGAACACGATTGACATCGCTCTGCAGCTTGTTTCGACACTATCAATCCCACTTAAACAACGTTCACCAGTCAAGATACATGTTGGCACGACAGAAGCTTACGGTAAAATTGTCTTTTTTGACCGAAATGAAGTCAAAGAATCAGTTGAAGAAATCCTTTGCCAAATACGGCTTAATGAAGAAATCGTTGTTCGTCGCGGAGATCGATTTATTTTACGGAGACCGACTCCAGTTGAAACCCTTGGTGGCGGATGGATTATTCAACCTCAAGCACAGAAATATCGTTTTGGTGAAGAAACTATTACTATGCTCAAAAAACAATTGGAAAGTTCACCTTCAGAAATTTTGGATGACTTGCTATTAAAAAATCAACATTTATCAAAACTTCAACTATCCCAGCTCTCCTCTTTGCAAGAGGAAGAAGTAGACGAGATTGTATCCACCGGTCTTAAATCAGGTGAGTACATCGAAATCTCTGAACATGTGTATAGTTTAAAAAGAACGATTTCTAAACTTAATGAAGCTATCTTAAATAAGTTAAAGGAATATCACGTTGAGTTTCCTTTGCGAATAGGTATGAGTAAAGCCGAACTTCTTCAAGCGCTTGGTCAGAACAAAAATTTAACCGAGCACTGTATAAATGAATTGTTACAAACCAATGGATTGAAGAAAGAAGAGCAATATTTATCGCTATCAAGTTTTAACCCCAGCCTTCCTAAAGGGCCAATGGAAATAGTTGCTTTGTCACTAATTAATGACGGCGTCCAACCTAATAAATGGGTAGATTATATAAAACAGAGTAAACTTTCTAATCAAGCAGCAAACGAACTTAAGTCGTATCTATTAAAAACGAATCAAGCACTTTTGCTTAATGAGGAAACATTGATTTACAAAAACGCTTTTGACAAAGCTGTTGAAAAGTTAACAGCGCATACAGATGAGAGTTTTAGTTTATCAGAGGCAAAAGAAATTCTATCGCTTTCTCGTAAATATCTCATTCCTTTCTTAGAATTACTGGATCATCACCAATTCACAAGACGAGAAGAAGGGAATCGGGTATGGAAAAATAAATAGGAGGTATTTAGGATGTATAAGGTATCTATCGAATTTTGCATGCAGTGAAACTACGCACCAAAAGCCGCAGGTCTAGCGGAAAAACTATTGACTCATTTTAAACAAAAGATTTCAAGCTTCGAACTTATGCCGTCATCGGGTGGAGTGTTTGAAGTAACCGTTAATGGAGAAAAGGTCTTCTCTAAGAAAGAAATCGGAAGGTTCCCAACTCCGGAAGAAATCATTTCTACAATGGAGCAAGCGTAAGATGCCTTTTTAGGGCATCTTTTTTTGCTTATACCTCCGTACCCCAAAGGGAATACTAATAGGAAAACTCTTTAAAAGGTGAAATATATGAAAATCCTTTGCATTGATGGGGGCGGAATTCGCGGAGTCTTTGCGGTTGCCATTTTACATGCGATAGAAAAAGAATATAATCAACCCATCTCCGAAATGTTTGATATGATTTCAGGAACGAGTACCGGTTCGATTATTGCTGCTTCAGCAACTCTCAAATTAAATATGGAAGACGTACAAGAAAGCTATATTAAATACGGTGAAAAAATTTTTACGAGACAAGCGAAGGTCGGCTTCCTGAAAAGCGTGTACAGTGATCGTTATTTACGCCACTATATCCAAGAAGCATTTGGTGAAATATCTTTGTTTGAAATAAAAAAGCCATTGCTCATTCCAACTGTGGATATTACCCATGGAAAACCATTTGTCCATCGAACGAATTATGGAAATGCCGAACAGGACGATCATTCCATTAAGCTCTGGGATGTCGTTCTGTCTTCATGCTCGGCACCGGTCTTTTTCCCACCAAATAATATTAATAATCACTATTTAGCGATAGACGGGGGACTTTGGGCAAATAATCCGTCACTCGTATGCATCACTGAGGCTCAGAACCATTTTAAAAAGGACTTAACTGACATTCATATTATGTCGATTGGGACTGGTCTGCAAAAAATTGATTTTTCAATAGAAACGAAAAAAAAATGGGGCGTAAATCAATGGTTGCCCTTCAATCTACCATCGATGAAAATGACACCAAAATTATTAGATCTTGCTCTGCATCTATCATCAGAATCTGTAACCTATCATTGCCAGCATTTACTTGGTAATAACTATTTTCGAATTAATGAAGACCTCGGTCAGGAGGTTCCATTTGACGCCCCTGAATATATCGATTTTCTAGTCAAGCTCGGAGCCGAGTCGTTTCAAAAAAACAAAAAGAAAATCGCTACAT
Organism: Bacillus sp. JJ1562; assembly: GCF_036962705.1. Lineage (NCBI taxonomy): Bacteria > Bacillati > Bacillota > Bacilli > Caryophanales > Bacillaceae > Bacillus > Bacillus sp. JJ1562. Next base: position 112,746 of record NZ_JBALOQ010000022.1, on the reverse strand, counting down.
TTTTAAACAATTAATATCGTCTTGATTGACAGAGAAAAAAATATATGTTATTAAAAAATTGGGCATTAGCACTCCAGGATTGCAAGTGCTAATCAAAACAAAAAAATAGTCATAGTTTTTATTGGAAAGGGGAACTAGCCATGGCAAAAAAACAATTTAAAGCAGAGTCTAAAAGGTTATTAGAAATGATGATCAACTCGATTTATTCGCAGCGCGAAGTATTTCTACGAGAGCTAATCTCAAATTCGAGCGATGCAATTGATAAGATTTATTACAAGGCGTTAACTGATGACCGGTATCAATTTAATAAGGACAGTTATTTCATCAAAATTACTGCTGACAAAGAGAACAGAACCTTAACCATTGCTGATACTGGTATTGGAATGACAAAGGAAGAGCTTGAAACGAACCTTGGCACAATCGCAAAAAGTGGTTCGTTAGCTTTTAAAAAGGAAACAGAAATCAAAGACGGCCATGATATCATTGGACAATTCGGTGTCGGATTTTATGCCGCTTTTATGGTTGCTGATGTGGTAATCGTTATTAGTAAAGCACTCGGCAATGAAGATGCTTACAAATGGGAATCAAAAGGTGCAGATGGATATACCCTTGAAACAGTTGAAAAAGATACAGTTGGAACTGAAATCATATTAAAAATCAAAGAAAATACTGAAGACGAATCTTATGAAGAATTTTTAGAGGAACATCGCTTAAAATCAATCATTAAAAAATATTCCGATTTCATCCGCTATCCAATTAAGATGGATGTAACAACAAGTAAACTTAAAGAGGGAAGCGAATCTGAATACGAGCAGGTTGCAGAAGAACAGATCATTAACAGCATGGTTCCAATTTGGAGAAAGAACAAAAGCGAACTTACTGATGAAGATTATGAAAAATTCTATAATGAAAAGCATTATGGGTTTGATAAACCACTAAAGCATGTTCATATCAATGTGGACGGTACAATTCGCTACAATGCAATTTTGTACATTCCTGAAAATATTCCATTTGATTATTATTCAAAGGAATATGAAAAAGGGCTAGAGCTTTACTCTAACGGTGTTCTAATAATGAACAAATGTGCTGACCTGCTTCCTGATTATTTCAGCTTTGTAAAAGGATTGGTAGATTCTGAGGATTTATCGCTTAATATTTCACGAGAAATGCTTCAGCAGGACCGTCAATTAAAGCTCATAGCGAAAAACATCAATAAGAAAATCAAAAGCGATTTGCATAGCATGTTAAAAAATGAACGCGATAAATATGAAAAATTCTATAATAGCTTTGGGCGCCAATTGAAATTTGGTGTGTACAGTGATTATGGAAGTAATAAAGATACTCTTCAAGATTTGTTGCTTTTCTATTCTTCCAAAGAGAAAAAGCTGGTTACATTAGATGAATATGTATCAAGAATGGCAGAGGATCAAAAATACATTTACTATGCAACTGGTGATTCTATTGAGCGTATCGATAAACTACCACAAACTGAATTAGTTGCTGATAAAGGTTATGAAATCCTTTATTTCACAGAGGATATTGATGAATTCGCGATTAAAATGCTTATGAAGTACAAGGAAAAAGAATTTAAATCCATTTCTAGCAGTGATTTAGGCTTCGAACCAAATGAAAGCGACAAAATAACAGAAGAGGAACAAACCGAAAACAAAGAGCTATTTGAGTACATGAAAGATGCATTAGCAGGCAAGGTAACCGATGTGAGAATTTCAAAACGTCTAAAAACACATCCAGTTTGTTTATCAACTGATGGAGACATCTCTATCGAAATGGAGAAAATTTTGAATGCAATGCCTGACAATCAAAATGTTAAGGCTGATAAAGTATTAGAGATTAACGTACATCATGAAGTCTTCCTATCATTAAAAAATGCGTTTGAACACGATAAAACTAAGCTTGATTTGTACACTCATTTATTGTACAACCAAGCACTTCTTATCGAAGGTCTGCCTATTCAAGACCCAGTTGAATTTACAAATGATATTTGTAAAATTATGGTATAAAAACATGGTACATTTTTAGTTTGCGGCTAATATTTAAAAAATATAGCCAATAGCAAAGTTTTATGGTTAATACTCAAGAAATACGGCCAATAAAATACATTTATGGCTAATAGCCGAATATATTTCATGATCACAAAAAAGCAACAGTCCAACGAGGCTGTTGCTTTTCTAATCTTACTGTTCACTTAATAAAATATTCACTTCACGTAATGCTTCACAGGCTGCATCTAGTTTTTCAACGGAATCGGCTTCAATCGTATGTAAGTGCACTCCATTCGTCAATAAGGACAGGAGGGAGGCATTGGTTTCAGATAATTTTTCTACAAATCGTTTCACTTCAAACCGATTTTTAATCATTAATGATCCTGCAATTTCTCCATATACTGGATGCTCGACAATTACATCCCGAACGGTCACACCATGATCAACTAATATGTTGAGTTCCTCAGCAGTTTGCTCAGATGTGTGCTTCACAGCAATAATTCTTGAAATGTGATCTCGGTTTGGTTCTTCCTGAAAATAAATATAACCCTGGCTAGTAGCAACAATCGGTTCATTTTTCGCCTTTAATAACGAGATATCTTGAACGATTACTTGGCGGCTCACATTTGCTCGTTTTGAAAGTTCCTCACCAATAATCGGAGTAGGGCTTTCCTTCAACCATTTGATAATCGATTCTCTCCGTTTTTCCCCTAATAGTTTTTTATCTGTACTCATTTTTTTCACTCCATTTAAAGCTGCAAGAGCCTCCACTTTTCATTAATTTTATCAACAAGTTCTTTACAAGACAATTCTCGTAATTGAAAAAACAGCCTGATTCAGTTGAACCAGGCTGTTTTGCTAGGGGTGTATTAAATTTTCATAACTCCACCAGTACTTGCATTTGTTACGAGCTTTGAATAGCGGGCTAGGTAGCCTTTTTTCACTTTTGGTTCAAAGCCTTTCCATTCAGCTTTACGTCTTTCAAATTCTTCATCAGAAATTTCTAATGTAATTGAACGATTATTTAAATCAAGCTCAATGATGTCTCCATCATGAACGAATGCAATTGGACCACCTTCAGCAGCTTCCGGGGAGATATGTCCGATAGAGATACCTCTTGATGCACCGGAGAAACGTCCATCAGTAATTAAGCCAACTTTGGCACCAAGACCACGTCCTACGATCTGGGATGTTGGTGCAAGCATTTCAGGCATACCTGGGCCACCTTTAGGGCCTTCATAGCGAATTACCACTACATCTCCTTCTTTAACCTTACCAACAATAATAGCAGATAGCGCATCCTCTTGAGAATCAAAGCAAACGGCAGGGCCTCTGTGGTATCCGCCAACCTCTGGGTCAACCGCACCAACTTTAACGACAGCACCCTCAGGAGCTAAGTTACCAAATAAAATCGCTAATCCACCTGTTTCAGAATGTGGATTCTCTAGTGGGCGAATCACATCATGATCCGTAATTTCACAGCCTGCTACAGTTTCACGTAAAGTTTTACCTGTTACAGTCAAACAATCTCCATTAATAGCACCTGGCTTTTTAAGCAATTCATTAATGATTGCACTTACACCTCCAGCATTGTGAACATCTTCAATATGATGATCAGAAGCAGGGGCAATTTTTGCTAAGTGTGGGACACGAGCTGCTATTTCATTAATACGTTCTAATGAATAATCAATTTCGGCTTCATTCGCTAATGCTAGAGTATGAAGAACAGTATTTGTTGAGCCACCCATTGCCATATCTAAAGCAAATGCATTATCAATTGTATCTACTGTCACGATATCACGTGGTTTAATATCCTTTTCAATTAAATACATTAATTGTTTTGCAGATTCTTTAACAAATTCTTTTCTTTCCTCTGCTACGGCTAGGATTGTACCGTTACCTGGAAGAGCAAGACCAAGTCCTTCTGCTAAACAGTTCATTGAGTTAGCTGTAAACATACCAGAACAAGAGCCACATGTTGGACAAGCAAATTGTTCAATTTCTGTTAACCTAGCTTCATCAATTTTACCAGATTGATAGGCACCTACACCCTCAAATACCGAGTTTAGGTTAAGTGGGTTTCCTGCCGCATCACGACCAGCTTTCATCGGACCACCACTAACAAAGATAGTAGGGATGTTTAGACGCATTGCAGCCATCATCATTCCTGGAGTGATTTTGTCACAGTTTGGAATACACACCATTCCATCAAACCAGTGTGCAGCCACGACTGTTTCAACTGAGTCAGCAATGATTTCACGGCTCGGAAGGGAATATCTCATTCCGATATGACCCATTGCAATTCCATCATCAACACCAATTGTGTTCATTTCAAATGGAACGCCGCCAGCTTCACGAATGGCTTCCTTTACGATTTTTCCAAACTCTTGTAAATGAACATGTCCTGGAACAATATCAATATATGAGTTGACAACTGCTATAAATGGTTTGTTAAAATCTTCATCCTTCACTCCGGATGCACGAAGCAAACTTCTATGCGGAGCTCGATCGATACCTGATTTAATCATGTTACTACGTAAATCTGCCATTAAAACAACCTCCATTTAAAAAGTAAAACAAAATTGAAAATTTAAATTATTACTCATTGTAACACTATTTTCAAGATAATCAATTAATAAATTTCGTAGTTTTTATGAGAATTTTAGTAATAATAGTTTAAAATCTTAATAGATTCTACAAATTTCAACAGTTGACGAATTGATTTAAAGAGGATAATCTTCTATAATATAAATAGTTAGTTTAGGAAACAAATTAATTATTTCGTTAAGACTTCATCTTTTAAAATATATTGTTATAATCACTTTAAAAGATACACAAAATAACATCATGATTTGTTTTCTATCTTTATTACATAAGTAGAAAGGTTTGATTTTAAATGTCTAAGCAACAAATAGGTGTAGTTGGTTTAGCAGTAATGGGTAAAAACTTAGCGTTAAATATAGAGAGCAGAGGGAATTCTGTTGCTGTTTTTAACCGTTCATATGAAAAAACTGAAGATTTCCTTAAAAATGAAGCGGCTGGCAAAAACTTTGTTGGCGCAAAAACGATTGAGGAGTTTGTTAATTCCTTAGAAAAACCACGTAAGATCTTATTAATGGTTAAAGCTGGAGCAGCAACAGATGCAACTATTGATTCTTTAAAGCCATATCTTGAAGAAAATGATATTCTAATTGATGGTGGAAATACATTCTTCCAAGATACAATTCGTCGTAACAAAGAATTAGAATCAACTGGAATTCACTTTATCGGAACTGGAGTTTCTGGTGGTGAAGAGGGAGCATTAACTGGTCCTTCAATTATGCCGGGTGGACAAAAAGAAGCATACGAGCTTGTTGAACCAATTCTAAAATCAATCTCTGCAAAAGTATCAGGTGACCCATGTTGTACATATATCGGACCAAATGGTGCCGGTCACTATGTAAAAATGGTACACAACGGTATTGAGTATGGAGACATGCAATTAATCTGTGAAGCATATTTCATCTTAAAGAACGTTCTAGGCTTAAGCACTGACGAACTTCATGAAGTATTTGCTGAATGGAACAAAGGTGAACTAGATAGCTACTTAATCGAAATCACTGCAGATATTTTCACTAAGAAAGATGAAGAAACAGGAAAGCCACTTGTTGATGTAATCCTTGACACAGCAGGTCAAAAAGGAACTGGTAAATGGACTAGCCAAAATGCACTTGATTTAGGTGTTCCACTTCCAATCATTACTGAATCTGTATTCTCACGTTTCATCTCAGCTATGAAAGACGAGCGTGTTAAAGCAAGTAAAGTTCTTTCTGGTCCGTCAGTACAAGAATTTAATGGAGACAAACAAGAACTTATCGAATCAGTACGTAAAGCACTTTACTTAAGTAAAATTATTTCATATGCACAAGGTTTTGCTCAAATGCGTGCAGCATCAAATGAATACGACTGGAATTTAAACTACGGCGAGATCGCTATGATTTTCCGTGGCGGTTGTATCATTCGTGCAAAATTCTTACAAAACATCAAAGAGGCATATGACCGTGACCAAGAATTAGCAAACCTATTATTAGACCCATACTTCAAGGAAATTGCAGAAGGGTATCAATCATCATTACGTAAAGTAATTTCGCTTGCAGTTGAAAACGGAATTCCTGTTCCAAGTTTCGCAAGTGCAATTGCATACTATGATAGCTACCGTACTGAAACATTACCTGCAAACCTTCTTCAAGCACAACGTGACTATTTCGGTGCACACACTTACCAACGCGTTGATAAAGAAGGAACTTTCCATACAAACTGGATGGAATAAAGTGAAACTTCATTCAGTAGGGGGATTCATCCCCCACTGAATGTTAGTTGAACCAATCGGGCTTTTACTGGCAGTTGATTCCCGCAGTTATACTTCTTTGGTTTTTTCCTGAAGTCTAGAAATGGGGATCTTACTGCCAGTTAATGCGGGGAAAATCATTGTTGGGGTTTCAACATTGAAACCCCGGCTTTTATTTGTAAAAAACTCATTGTTCGATGTAAGGGATTACACCTACATAATTTGGGCTTCCATTGTTTTAGTGCAAAAAAAGAGACATCGCCGTAAAAAATGCGTAAACTGTTTTTAGATGTTAGTTTTAATAGAAGGGAGTCTTATCATGGGTATTCTCCAAGAGTTATTAAAGGATATTCCTGTTCCAAAAATGCTCAAAGTTAAACAGCATTTTGATGATACTAAAGTTGAAAATATTGAAGAAGATTTAATAAATAAATTACTTCGAGAAGAAGTGAAACAAACCATTAAACCAGGCATGGAAATTGCCATTGCTGTAGGTAGTCGTGGCATTGACGCTTTAGTTGACATTACGAAAACAACTGTTCAATTCATTAAAGATATGGGCGGCAAGCCTTTTATCGTACCTAGTATGGGCAGCCATGGTGGTGCAACTGGTGAAGGTCAGCGTGATGTTTTAAAGCATCTTGGTGTAACAGAAGAAAGTGTTGGCTGTGAAATACGTTCTTCAATGGAAGTTATTAAGCTAGGCGAACTACCAAATGGCTTACCTGTTTACATTGATAAATATGCTTCTAAAGCTGACGGAATTGTTGTAATCAATCGTGTAAAACCACATACAGCTTTCCGTGGTCCAGTTGAAAGTGGAATCCAAAAAATGATCAGCATTGGCCTTGGAAAGCAAAAAGGAGCAGAAGCTTGCCATCAGTTAGGCTTTAAATACATGGCAGAAAATGTTCCTGCAATGGCGAAAATGATTATGGAAAAAACACCATTTCTTTTTGGTGTTGCTACTGTAGAAAATGCATTTGATAGGGTTGCAAGAATTGAAGTCATGCTAACGAATGAAATTATTGAGAAGGAACCTGAACTTCAAGCACAAGCAAAGCAATTACTTCCAAAGCTGTTCTTTGATCAAATCGATGTTCTTGTCATTGATCAAATAGGTAAAAACATTAGTGGAGACGGAATGGATCCAAATATTACGGGTCGTTATCCAACTCCATACGCACATGGCGGTCCTGATGTGAACAAAATGATTGTGTTGAACCTAACTCCAGAAACAGAAGGTAATGCGAATGGTGTAGGAACAGCTGATTTCACAACACAACGACTTGTTGACAAAATGGACCTTGAGTTCACATATGCAAATGGATTGACTTCAACAGTGGTTGCACCGACAAAAATTGCAACAACACTTCCAAATGATAAAGAAGCAATTCAAGCAGCTATCAAAACATGTAATATTTTGGACTTCACAAAGGTAAAAATGGTTCGTATCAAAGATACATTGCATGTGAGTGAAATTGAAGTTTCCGAAGCACTATTAGATTACATTAAGCAACACCCAAATATCGAACAGGCATCAGATCTTTACGACTTCGACTTCGACGAAAACGGAAACCTATTTTAACTTTATTCAGTCAGGGGTTAAACCCCGACTGAATAA
>NZ_JBALOQ010000022.1:0-104753 GCF_036962705.1 Bacillus sp. JJ1562 | reverse complement strand
CACGATTTTTCAAAGGAAATTTTTCGATTAGTAAGATCAAAGACTAAGTACGCCACTTCCTGTGGCAACGTCTTTATGACCCACTTCCTGTGGGCCTAAAAATCGGGCGCAAATACGCCAAAGCGCATTTGATTCATGAGAGGAGTAATCCTCTTTACTAAACAAGACTTAATTTCATAATCAAAGGGGAATAGACATGACTAAATTATTTGACTTAACTGGAAAAACAGCTGTAGCAATCGGTGGAAATAGTGTTCTAGGTTCTTCTATCTGTAAGGGATTTGCTGAACATGGCGCAAAGGTAGCTATCGTTGGACGAAACCTTGAAAAAACAGAAGCAGTTGTAAAAGAAATCGAAGCAGAGGGTGGAGTTGCGAAAGCTTTTACAGCAGACGTACTTTCACGTGAATCACTTGAAAATGCTGCGAAAGAAATTCAAGCTTGGTCTGGTGGAATTGACATCCTTCTAAATGCACCAGGCATGAACAGTCCAACTCCATTCTTCGAGCTTGAAATGGATGAATATGACAAAATCATGGATGTAAACCTTAAAGGTTATGTAGTAGCGACTCAAATTTTCGCGAAGAAAATGATTGAACTAGGAAGCAAAGGAAGCATTATTAATATTTCTTCTGTGTCATCTACAACACCGCTATCTAAAGTATTTACATACTCTGTTTCAAAAGCTGGTGTTAACAGCATGACTCAGTTCTTGGCAAGAGAATTCGCACCAAACGGAATTCGTGTAAATGCAATTATTCCAGGATTCTTCCCTGCTGAACAAAACCGTAAGATCTTAAGTGAAGAACGTGTAGCGTCTATCATGGGACACACTCCAATGAATCGTTTCGGTAACCCAGATGAGCTAAAAGGAGCAGCGGTATTCTTAGCTTCAGAAAATGCTTCTAGCTTCGTAACTGGTACATTCATTCGCGTTGATGGCGGATTTGGAAGCATGACTATCTAAAATAGTACTTCTGTTACGTATTTTTAAATGATATAAATAGAAAGAGAACAATTACAACCGGGAGAGAAGGGGGATAAGACAATGTTCGACGAAAAATATCAAAAGCTTGTGTCAATTCTCCGTGAGATGGAATCAGTTGTCGTTGCTTTTTCCGGTGGCGTTGACAGTACCTTCTTACTTAAAGTTGCTGTCGACACACTTGGAAAAGAAAATGTATTGGCGGTAACTGCAGATTCAGAAACATATCCTTCAACTGAGCTTAAAGAAGCTCAAATCCTTGCAAAACACATTGGGGCAAACCATCGTGTCATTGAAACATCGGAGCTAGCCATTCCTGGTTATACAGAGAATGATCGAAATCGTTGTTATTTCTGTAAGAGTAGTCTGTTTGATCATCTCATTCCAGTTATGGAACGTGAAGGCTATCACAATGTTGTGTATGGTGTCATAGCTGATGATATGAATGAGTTCCGCCCTGGCATGAAGGCAGCTAAGGAAAAAGGAATTCGTGGTCCGTTACAGGAGGCAAATCTTTTTAAAGATGAAATTAGAGAATTATCTCGTGAATTTGATTTGCCAACTTGGAGTAAACCATCATTTGCTTGTCTGTCTTCACGGATTGCTTACGGTGAAAAAATTACGATGGAAAAATTAACAAAGGTTGAAAGAGCAGAGGCTTTTCTTAAAACTCTTCGAATCCGTCAGGTTCGTGTCCGCACTCATCAAGAAATTGCAAGGATTGAAGTTGAACCTAATGATATGAAAATTGTCCTTGAAAATCATGAAGCCATTACGAAAGAACTGAATTCAATTGGCTATAAATATATAACACTAGATTTAGTAGGTTACAAGAGTGGAAGTATGAATAAAGTCCTTTCTTAAGTGAAAAAGCTTTGGATTCTTTCCAAAGCTTTTTCTTTGTCAAAGAATAATATGGTAACATTAAGTCACAAACTAACTAAGATACGATAGAACGTGTAAAGGAAGATGTAGGTATGTCACATGAATACGTCATTGGTCTCGATCTTGGGACAACCAGTGCAAAAGCAGTTATCTTTACTTTAGATGGTAAGGTAATTGCAGAAGCTGAGGATCTAGTTACCTCTTACTACCCTAAGCAAGGATGGGTTGAGCAAGACCCTGACGAAATTGAGCGCTCTGCTGTAAAGGCAATTAATATGGCCATTCAGCAAGCGAATGTTATCAAAGATGAAATTATTAGCTTGGGTATTTCAGCAGCCATGCATTCCATCATTTGTATGGGTGATAATGGAGAAGCTCTTTCCCAAGCATTGATTTGGGCTGACGGTAGAAGTACAAAACAAGCGAATGAACTTATGGAATCAGACGGTCTTGAAATTTTTTCAAGAACAGGTATGCCGATTCATCCGATGTCACCTTTAGCAAAGCTCATTTGGATGAAGGAAATTGATTATATTCCATATAACCAAGCCAGTTATTTCTTATCCATTAAAGAATATTTACTATTAAAATGGTTTGGCAAGCGAGTAATTGATTATTCTATGGCTTCTGCTACTGGAATGTTTAACGGAAAAACATTTCAATGGGATGAAGAAGTGCTTAAAAAAGCTGGTATCACAGAAGACATGCTTTCAAAAATCGTCCCACCAACCTACCCATTAACTGACATTAAATCTGCTATTGCAGATGAAATGGGAATTTCAAACGAAATACCTTTTATTATCGGAGCTGCAGATGGTCAATTTGCTAATTTAGGAATTGGAGCGATTTCTCCAGGTGAAGTTGCTGTAACAGCTGGTACAAGTGGAGCCATTCGCCAATTTACAAAAGGATTCCAATCAAATAGAAAACATGAAACTTTTTGTTATGCTTTTTCTGATGAATATTTTATAGTTGGTGGCCCAACGAATAACGGTGGAATTGCCCTTCAATGGTTAAAAGAGCTACTTAATTACCAAGAAAGCTTTGATCATTTTACTGCAGAGGCTGCAAAGGTTGGCCCGGGTGCTGAAGGTTTATTTTTCCACCCATATATAAATGGGGAACGCGCTCCATTATGGAACCAACAAGCCCGTGGTAACTTCTTTGGAATGTCTGTTACCCATAAAACTGAGCACTTTGTTCGTGCCGTTTTAGAGGGGATTACATTTAATCTATACCAAATCGGACAAGCATTAGAAAAACAAGCCGGAGAAACCGAAAAACTTTATGTAAACGGTGGATTGGCACGTTCACCATTGTGGCTTCAAATGCTTGCTGATGTTTTTGGTAAAGAGGTTTACGTCCCAGAAAGCCATCATAGTGCAGCTTGGGGTGCAGCTTGGACAGCACTGGTAGGCATCGGTAAAGTGAATTCCTTTGAAGAAATCAAGAACAATATCCCAATGGGAGAGCCTGTTTTACCAAATAGCGAAAACCATGAGAAATACAAAGCTATTTACGCAAAATATGATGCAATTGGAAAAGATATTATCAAACATTTCTAAACATAAGCGTCAGTCTGATACTGGCGCTTTACTTTAGGTATACATCGATATTGAAATCGATTAAGGTGTGTGAAACATGGTAGAAGAAATCTTAGAGCAAGTCAAAAAAGGAACATTAAGTATAGAAGATGCTAAAAAGCAACTAGCAACCTATGAGAATTTAGGGTTTGCAAAAATTGACCATCATCGAAAAAATAGACAAGGGTTCCCGGAAATTGTTTTTGGTGAGGGCAAGACGAGAGAACAGATTCAAACAATTGTAAATGTTATTAAGGAACGCGGGGATAATGTACTTGTGACCCGCATTTCGCAGGAGAAAGCAGATTTTATTTTACAATCAAATCCTGAGTTTACTTACAATGAAATAGCCCAGGTTCTATATTGGAAGGACGATACAATCGATACCAAACAGAGAAATGGCTATATCGCTATTATTTGTGCAGGAACCTCTGATTTACGTGTGGCGGAAGAAGCAGCTATAACAGCTGAGGTGTTAGGCAGTAACATTCGTCGCTTTTATGATGTAGGGGTAGCTGGCATCCATCGTTTATTTGATAACATTGAAGAGATTCGAAATGCAAATGTTTCTGTTGTTGTTGCTGGTATGGAAGGCGCCTTGCCAAGTGTAGTTGGTGGACTAGTATCCCACCCAATTATTGCAGTCCCAACAAGTATCGGTTATGGGGCAAATTTTCATGGATTATCAGCCTTACTAACAATGCTTAATTCCTGTGCATCTGGAATCAGTGTAGTGAATATCGACAATGGTTTCGGTGGTGCTTACAACGCCGTCTTAATTGATCAACTTGCACGAAAAGGGGAACTAGATTAAATGAAAACATTATATTTTGACTGTTTTTCCGGAATTAGTGGGGATATGGTAATTGGTGCATTGCTTGATGCAGGTGGTGACCCACAAAAATTTGTTGAGGAATTAATGAAACTTCAATTTGAAGATGAATACGAATTAGCATGGAAAAAGGTCGTAAAAAACGGGATCACATCAACAAAATTTGATGTCATTTTAAAAGATGAAGGCCATAAGCAATCACATGAGCACTACCACGATCATGAGCATGTACACCATCATCATGATCACGACCATCATCACGAACATACTCATGACCACCATCATCATGAACATATACATACACATGACCATAGCCATGCTCATCACCATAATCATGAACAAGATCATCACAGCCATGACCACGATCATGGCCATAATCACCATCATTCACATCGTGCCTATAAGGATATTGTGAAGATGATTGAGGAATCTGAATTGGCCACTGAAGTAAAGGAAATATCACTTAAGATTTTTAAGAAAATCGGTGAAGCGGAAGGTCTTATCCATGGACTTCCATTGGAAAAAGTGCATTTTCATGAAGTTGGTGCTGTTGATTCTATAATTGACATTGTCGGAGCAGCTATTTTACTGCATCAATTAGAAATAACTTCAGTTAAATCGTCACCTGTACCAGTTGGAACAGGTAAAATCCATATTGACCATGGCATTTATCCTGTTCCAGCACCTGCTACTCTTGAAATTTTAAAAGGGGTACCAATTGAACAAAGCGATATTCGTTTTGAACTCACGACTCCCACTGGAGCAGGAATTATATCCGTCCTCACAGATGAATTTTGCAGCTTTCCTTCAATGAAGGTAGCAGCAATTGGCTACGGGGCCGGCACAAAAACGTTTAAAGATCGTCCAAATGTTCTTCGTGTCATTATTGGAGAATAAAGTTAAAGCCTCCGGCGGAGACATGCGATTTTCAATGGAAATTTTTTGAGAAAGCTCGAAAAAATCTGGGCACAAATACGCCAAGGCGTATTTGATTAAGTTAGTCCTCACCAAGGTGGGGACTTTTCTTTTTTAGAATTCCTTTATTGACACAAGTTTTAATAAACAGTATAATTATCTTGAATTAAAGATATCTCACTTAAAGATATTTTTATAAATAATTTATAATTGCTTGGAAAAACTAAAATACACGTACTATATTGGAGGCATAAGTAATGAACGGATTAAAAGGAATACACCATGTCACTGCGATCACCAGTAGTGCAGAAAAGAACTATGAATTTTTCACCTATGTATTAGGAATGCGACTAGTAAAAAAAACCGTAAACCAAGATGATATTCAAACATATCACTTGTTTTTTGCAGACGATAAAGGAAGTCCTGGTACAGATATGACATTCTTCGATTTTCCAGGAATCCCGAAAGGAGTACATGGTACAAATGAAATTTCAAAAACATCTTTCCGCGTTCCAACCGATGCTGCGATTAATTATTGGGAAAAACGGTTTAATCGATTAAATGTTAAACATTTTGGAGTAAAAGAACAATTTGGGGTAAAAACACTATCTTTCGTTGACTTTGATGATCAACAATATCAATTAGTTTCAGACGAAAACAATAAAGGTGTGCTTGCCGGTACTCCATGGCAAAAAGGGCCAATACCATTAGAATATGCAATCACTGGTTTAGGACCAATATTTGTACGAACTGCTCATTTTGATTTCTTTAAGGAAATGCTTGAAAAAGTTTTACAATTTAAAGAAATTGCAGCTGAAGGCTCCAATCACCTGTTTGAAGTAGGTGAGGGAGGAAATGGGGCACAGGTTGTCGTTGAAAATAACACTGTTCTTCCACCATCACAACAAGGTTTTGGAACAGTCCACCATGCAGCTTTTCGTGTAGAGGATAAATCAGTCCTTGAGGAGTGGGACAATCATATACGCGGATTCGGTCTCCAAACATCGGGCTTTGTTGATCGTTTCTTCTTCGGTTCACTTTATTCAAGAGTAGCACCTGGAATTCTATTTGAATTTGCTACAGATGGACCTGGTTTTATGGGGGATGAACCTTATGAAACATTAGGAGAAAAACTATCTTTACCACCATTCTTAGAGCCAAAGCGTGAGGCTATTGAGAGTTATGTTCGTCCGATTGATACCGTCAGAAGTACTAAAGATATTGATAAAGAATATGAATAAAAAATTAGTCAAACCAGATGCTCTTTATGAGGATCTGGTTTTTTAATAGTATAGGAAATGATAATAAGGTATTTCACCATGGAAAGTGGATATGTAAAAAACCTTATTATTAATATTCTAAAACATTTACATGCTCATTATCACAAACGTTTATATTTGTAATTTGTCTATTCGTAAATACTCCACATTGACCATTCACAAATCTAATGCACTAACCGTCATTCTTGATACCTCCGAATCTTCCGGCTAAGTAAAAACAATGAGTTTTAATAAAGCCACCATCAAAAATCCCTTTATGCTTTACGTTTCTCGGCATGCCTAGCAGGATTTAATCAAATCAGTTAGTGATTCCGATATTTTAGGTATATTTGCTCACTTCATCATTCACAATTTTTCAAACCTAGGTCAAAAAAGAAAAAGGAAAACTACTTTCTAAGTATTCTGGTTCAATTTAAACTGTATCGTGACAAATTAAAGGTAAGATGGCAAAGAGTCCATGACTTTAACATCAATTTTTCTGACTGGCTAAGAATTAGGGAAAAAAACCTACCCATGATATCAATCGATACAGCGTTTACATTGAGGTTTTTTGTATATTTCGTTCACTTTTAATATTCAGGACTATTGAATCCTTTTCATAAAAAGCCAACAAATACCTTCATGTTTGAATTAAAATGAGGTTGAATTTTGTGGTAAAGGAGGAAAAATTGAATGTCTAATGAAACAACAAGTGATTCAAGCCAACAAAATAACAATTATCTCTTTGAGATTCATTTTTTACGTGCATTTGCCTGTTTAGCAGTTGTTGGTGTCCATGTTTCAGCTACACACTATGGAATGAATGAAGATACATGGAATTGGTTTACTTATTTTATTAACCAATATGGTCGGTTCGGTACTCCAATTTTAGTTGTTCTAAGTGGTTTTCTTCTTTTCTATCAAGTAAAAAGAAGAGGTTTTCGATTAGGTCATTTCCTTTCATCTCGTGTAACTAAGATTGTACTCCCTTTTCTAATTTGGAGCTTAGTCTATCGTTACCTCCTTTATTATTACGAGAATCAAGAGCTAGGACGTATTAAAGGAGAAATTGGAAATATTTTAATGGGGAATGCCTTTTATCATCTTTATTTTTTTCTGATCATTATTCAATTCTATTTTATCTTTCCATTTTTACAAAAGCTATTTCGAACCCAAACTATGATGATCGTATTTTTATTTCTATCATTTTTAGTGAGTTATAATCTCTTTGGATTTAATCCGGATTTAGAAGGGGTAATCGGAGAATTTATAGCAAGCAAATCTTTTATGCCAATCTGGATTTTTTATTTTGCTTTTGGTGGATTACTAGCTTACTTTTGGAATGAAATTCTCTCCTTTGCAACAAAGCGTCCTTGGAAGATGCTTACACTAATCTTGATTATCTCAATAGGTGCAGTCATTGAATATACAATATATGGGGATATTTCAAATAGAAGATTAACAAATTTAGCAAATATTCCATTACTAAGTATCGCTATTATTGGGATTTATCCATTTTTAGCCAGATGGAATGTGTTCAAAAAGACTCTTACAATAATTGGCCAATACTCAATGGGAATTTACTTGATTCACCCACTAATTTTGTATCTATTTGCCCGCCATTTACCAGAACAATACTGGAATGTAGATTACGTGCCTATCATGTTTTTAGCCGTTTTAATCATTGCGGTGGTTTTTATTAAAATGTTTCAATACATTCCACTTAGCAGTTTTGTGATCCCTGTTCCAAAGCTTAAAAAGACTCGAGATTTACATGCGAAATCAAGTGGTGTTCATGATGAAAAACCTGTATAAATCAAAAGAAAGAGGTTCCCTTCGGGGGTGCCTCTTTCTTTTGATTATGTTTAAATTCCAGCAAAATCCTCCTAAAATAATTTATTTTATCACATAAGGGAAATAAGTCTTATAGACTGCAATAGATTCTGGATAATATTTGATCAAGGTATTGAACTCGCTTATTCGAGTTCTTGCTTGTCACCTTTTCTATAATATAACTTGCTACTTCTACACAGTTGTTCATCTCAATCTCACTAAGGTAGAGATTGATTGCTTTATTCATTTGTATTATACCAGCTGGATTTTTTAGTGCTGTTACCACTTGTTCCTCCACTGATCTAGTCTTATTTAGTTTTTGAACCAATCCTTTTCGTTCTAAATAATTCATATTAATTTCTTCTTGTCCTGGGAGAACCGAATGGATAAAGATTGGAATTCTTTTCTTTATGGCTTCACTAATAGTCACGCCACCCGGTTTTGTAATAATTGCGTCAGCCCAATTATATAAATGATTCATCTGTTCAGTACACGTAATATAGGGTAGAGGTTTAATTGAATTTATATTTAATGAAGCAATTTCCTTATATAATTTTGCATTGGATCCGCATAGGACACGATATTCGACTAAGTCTCTATTCTCGGATTTAAGAAAGGATAGCTGATTTCCTAAACCTAAGCTCCCCCCGGATACAAGAATGTGCATTTTTTTATTATTTGTCCGTCTACCTGGTCTTTTGGAGACTAAATCGGCTGTAACAATTCCAGTTTTGATGATGTTTTCTTCAGGAACTGATGCTTTGATCAAATCAGTCTTAGTTTCTTTTGAAGGGACAAAATGCATATCTACTTGATTGATTCCCCAAAGCTCATTAATGAAAAAATCTGTATACACATTAATCATTGGCGTTTTACAAACACCATATTCTTTAAGTTTACTTACGAAAAACGATGGAAAGCTATGTGTACATATAATTATATCCGGCTGTGTTTCCTCAAGTAACTGTTCCATTTTTTCTAAAAAGAGTGCTTCGTATATAGAGCAAAGGATGACAGATTTTTTGCTAAAGAATTGTTTGTAGAATTTGCTGTATATCACGGGACTTTTTGTTATCCATTTTAAGTACACGTTGGAAATGAGCTTTTCAAATACCGGACTTATATAGCTGAGAAACTCTACTTTTTCACATTGAATATAAGAATCCTGTTTTCTAAAAGAATCAATTAGTGTGTCAGCAGTTCTATGATGTCCGGATTCCATTGTAAAGAGCGGCAAAACGAGTATTTTTTTCATTTCCTTCCTCCATAAAAAAATATTTATGGTTTTTAATCTAATCTACCATAAAAGAAAGCACGTATCATCTAATAAAAAGTGAGGTCTTCTATATTTGTATGTTGTACATTTTGATGAAGTGACTGTTGAAATATATGATTTGTATTTAGCAAAGTTCCAATAGTAGTTAAACAGATTGCTATTGAAATCAAAATAATGAAAGATCTAATGTACCAATGATTGTTACAAGATATAGAGATTACCATTTTTTTCTATTTTTTAATTTGAAATGTATCTTATGAAATATTTCCAAGCAATTTGCCCAAAAAAGTATTTTGATTTAGAAAATAGTAAATCTTTCTAGGTACAAATTATCTTTTTAAAAAAATTTTTGCCGAATAGTTTTTTACCTCATATTTCGTTTTTTTATTAATATTTTTTGTTTTTTTTTGTTAATTTTTCGTGTCTTTCTTTACACGTACAAAAATATCGCTCACACCGTACTTGAAAGCCTTTAGTACAAGTTCAAAAATCCCTAATAATAATAGAAGATTACAGATTTTTCAACGACGTATTTTGTTGTTTTAACGCTTACATCGTTGATATGTAGCGTTTTTCATTCAATGAACGGACAGGAATAGATTTTGATACAGGAAAAACGATACATGAACAAAACAAGTCTTAATCAATACTCTATTGTGTGAAAACAAAAAGAAAAATAATGAGAATTGTGAGGAGAAAAAGATGGCAAAAGATGGAGAAGGTGTTCAATCACGATCGAACACACAAAGCATTGAAACAAGGAAAAGGTTTTCGAAAAAAGAAAAAACTTTTGTAATCACATTATTTGTGATTACTGTATTTTGCCTTTTCTTTGTGAACTGGACGGCAACAAACGCAATAAATCTAACGATTGGAGTTTATGGGTCTGTTATGATTACTTACCTACTGGGAAAAATGCTTCTTTCGTTTAAATATGCGGAAGTCACAATGGAACCACCAGATTTAAAAGTATCCGTCGTGATTCCCTCTTATAATGAAGCCCCCGAAGCTGTATTGGGGACAGTCGAAAGTATATTAAAACAAGATTATCCTATTCATGAAATCTTCATCATCGATGATGGCAGTAAAGATACTTCAGCCTATGAAGCTGTTTTAAAGCTTAGGGATAATCTTGAATCATTGGAAACGTTATCGGATCAAATGCCAAACTTGATTGTTCACCGTCTGCCGGAAAACAAAGGGAAACGACACGCTCAAATTTGGGGCTTTGAACGGGCAACAGGTGATATTTATGTAACGGTTGATTCCGACTGTACAGTGTTCCCTGATGCTATTCGTGAATTATTAAAGCCTTTGAATGATTCTAATGTAACTGCTACGACAGGTCATGTAAATATTCGGAATCGGACAGCTAATATTCTTACTCGCTTAATTGATATGCGCTATGATAATGCATTCCGTGTTGAGCGTGCTGCTCACTCTGTTACGAATAATGTACTGGTATGTAGTGGTCCATTAAGTGCATATCGTAGGGAAGTTGTCATGAAAAACTTAGGGCATTATGGCAATCAAAACTTTCTTGGTCAACAAGTACAATTAGGTGATGACCGTTGCCTAACAAACTATGCAATTAGAGAAGGAAAGACATTATATCAATCTACTGCCCGTTGTATTACTGACGCTCCAACTAAATTAAGAACTTTAATTAAACAGCAATCACGATGGAACAAATCATTTTTTAGAGAAAGCTTAATTGCCTTAAAAATTGGTTTAAAAAAGCCGAACGTCTTTATTTGGGTCATCCTAGAAATGTTTCTGTGGATCGCCTTTGGGATTTCTTTAGTTATGGCTTTTTATATTGCTTCTTCTACGATGGCTTGGATTATTTTAATCTATTACCTTGCCTATGTTATTATTTCAGCCTATGCGCGAAATGTCTTTTATGCGTATAAAAGACCATTGACATTTTTAATGGCGCCGCTATATGGATTGTTATTCTTAATCATACTATGTCCACTTCGTATCTGGGCATTACTTACTCTTCGTTCATCTTCTTGGGGAACTAGAGAGTAAAATTTTTATAAATAAGAAAGGTTTATTCTATGAATCTTTTGTGATTGGAGATGTTTAATTTGAAGGTTCGTAAAGCGATTATTCCTGCCGCTGGTTTAGGCACACGATTTCTCCCTGCATCAAAAGCACAACCAAAAGAAATGCTTCCAATTGTGGATAAGCCAACCATTCAATATATTGTTGAAGAAGCGGTGCATTCTGGTATTGAAGATATTCTTGTAATCAGCGGGCGTAATAAGCGGGCAATAGAGGATCACTTTGATAAATCATATGAGTTAGAAGAAACCTTATTAAAAAAAGAAAAGTATGAAAAGCTTCAAGAAATCCAAGAAATTTCAAATCTAGCAAACATCCATTATATCCGTCAAAAAGAGCCTCTTGGCTTAGGGCATGCCATATATTGTGCACATCGGTTTATTGGAAACGAACCATTTGCCGTACTTCTTGGGGACGACATCGTTAAAGCCGACGTACCTTGCCTAAAGCAACTGCTTGATGTTTTTGACCAGCATCAAGCATCTGTTCTTGGAGTTCAGGTAGTTGAGCCTCACGAAGTTTCTAAATATGGAATTATTGATCCGAATAAAAGTAATACGCTTAAAAACGGTGTACTTCCCATTGATTCGGTTGTTGAAAAACCAGCCATTAAAGAAGCGCCATCCAATTATGCCATCATGGGTCGTTATATCCTTACACCGGAAATTTTTGAGATTTTGGCAACATTACCGCCAGGCTCAGGAAATGAAATTCAACTAACAGATGCGATTAAACTGTTGAACGAAAAACAAACTGTTTTAGCCTATAATTTCAAAGGTAAACGCTATGATGTTGGAGATAAAACTGGCTTCGTAAAAGCAACAATTGACTTTGCATTAGAAAGATCAGAAATAAGTGAAAATATCGAAGCCTATTTAAAAAATCTAGTTATCGATATGGATCATAATATTTCTTAAAAATAGGAGATGAGAAGTACGCGATTTATTGTTGATTTAAAATCTCCCAATTGCGTTTTCTAGAATTTAAATATTGATATTAAAAAATTATTAGAGCTTTTCAAAGGAGGAGTTTTAATGAAAATTACAATTATCGGAACAGGTTATGTTGGGCTGGTAACAGGTGTTTGTTTGTCTGAAATTGGCCATGATGTCACTTGTCTCGATATTAACAACGAAAAAATCGAATTGCTTAAGCAAGGAGTCTCCCCGATTTATGAACCAGGATTAGAGGAATTAATAGTAAAGAATCTAAAAAAGGGAACCCTTCAATTTGTTTCAAATCATGATATTGGTCTAAAAGATGCTGAGGTAATCTACATTGCTGTTGGTACGCCTCAAGAAGAAGATGGAGCAGCTGATCTTTCTTATATTTTCCAAGCTGCAAGGGACATCGGTCAAAATATTAGACGTGATGTTATAGTAGTGACAAAAAGCACTGTTCCGCTTGGTTCGAATTATAAAATTAAAGAATTAGTTTTGGCTAATTTACAAGGTAACCATTGTATTGAAGTTGTTTCAAACCCTGAATTTTTACGTGAAGGATCGGCCGTGTATGATACCTTTCATGGTGATCGTATTGTAATTGGAACCGAAGACCCTGAAGCGGCTAATGTAGTAGAAAAAATTAATAAGCCGTTTGGTCTACCAGTTATAAAAACCAGCATCAGCAGTGCAGAAATGATTAAATATGCTGCTAATGCGTTTCTAGCAACAAAAATTTCTTTTATTAATGAAATTGCTAATCTTTCAGAAAATGTTGGTGCTGATATTACGGAGGTTTCGAAGGGGATTGGGATGGATGCACGTATCGGTTCCAAATTCCTTAAAGCGGGAATTGGTTATGGTGGATCTTGCTTCCCTAAAGATACAAAGGCATTGCTCAAAACTTCGGAGGCTGTCAATCATGATTTTTCGTTACTAAAATCGGTTATCCAAATTAATGAAAAACAAAAAACTGTACTAGTCAAAAAGGCAAAGGAACTCTTTGGTTCGCTTAAAGGAAAACGGATTGCCCTTATAGGTCTTTCCTTTAAGCCTAACACGGATGATATGAGAGAGGCAGCCTCTATTAGTGTTTCTAAAGTGCTAGATAATGAAGGTGCTGAATTAGTTGCCTATGATCCAATTGCAAATGAAAACGCTAAGGAAATCCTTCCAAAAAGTGTTAAGTATGTAGATCGAATTGAAGATGCCATTAAAATAGCAGACGTCATTTTTCTGTTAACGGACTGGAAAGAGATTGTAGAAAAAACTTTAATCTTATCAAGCCTACTTGTGGAAAAACCGATTATCTTTGATGGTCGAAACTGTTATACCGCAGAAGAAGCTAGACAATATAAGGTTGAATATTTCTCGATTGGAAGAGAGCCTGTAAAACCTGATGGAGGACAGAGCAACTCATCAAATATTTCATCTATTTAATGATAGTTTTCATGAAACAAAGTTTACAAAACAACCAAAAAAAATAATAAAACGAGAGGATTATTTTAAATGAAAAAAATAACAACTGCTCTATTAGTATCTGCTTTAGCTTTTAGTGTAACTGGTCACGCATCGGCACAGGAAGTAAAGGAGCCTACCCCAATCGTTCAAAATGTAGATGTAAATAATATTTGGCAATCCATTGATCGTTTTCAAGCAAATGTCTTTCTTAATGATGCGAAGTATAAAGTTTCATATGACAATGATGATGGTATTGTATAGGTGAAAATTCAGAAGGAAACAGGTAATGAGGTAATTGAATTAACAGGACAAGAAGCAAATGACCGTGTCATTGAATTTGTAAAAAATCTTGATTTATCAAAGAATATCAGTAAGGAAGAATTATTGAATCGTTTTCGACTGCCCTAGGAGTTGAGTTTTCAGATGTAAAAAAAGCAGATGCAAAAGTGACTTTCACAAACAATGCAAAAGCATCTTTCTCTTATAAGCAAGGAGAAAAATCTAACATTAGTAATCCTTTTGATCTTCGTAACTTAAAAGTGCAGCTTAGAGCGAATGACGGTACTTTCTACAATATTCATGTAAATAAGAAAAATGATAAAGATCATATTCAAAAACGGACAGAGGAAGGCGTGGAAGTATTAAAAGGTACGGAAGCTAGTGAAGAAATTTCCAGGCTTGTGGAGGGTATCATCCCAAAAAATGACACAGCTTGGAATGAATATTTAGCAACTGTTTCTGATGTACTTGGAATTGAAGTAACGAATATTTCTAAAGTAGATATCGATGCTAATTTTGTTGATAACACAAAAGTAGATTTAAAATTTCAAAGATAACATCTATTATTGAAACGGGTTCCTTCTATGGAATCCGTTTTATTTGTTAATTTAGTTTTTATAAATTATGGATATGTTCAACTCAGCTTCTGATTTCTTCTCCCTGCACTCAGCGACACGCGTGCAATAGGGCATCCATTTTTATGTTTGGGTTTAGTAATTTCTGGTTGCTCATGACAACAAACATTTACCAATTGCGATTGTACATAGGTCAAAAGACGCGAAACCTTGTTTTTCGCGCGTTAATTTCTTCCATAAATACTGACCATGGAAGGATTTTATCGAAATCAATCGAAATTTGTCTCATTTCATTGTATAATTATCTGTTGTAAGACAAAAAGCTTGGAAAGGAAGATGTCCAATTATGGAATGGGCGTTAGTCATATTATTTGGAGTAGCAGCGGTTTTACTTATTTTATCTTATGCTCTTACGAAAAAAGCAAAAAAGGTAGAACAGCGAGAGCTTGAATTATTTTCAGTAACTTTTATGGAGGAAATAAACAAGCTACAACAGCAAATGAGAAACCTCGAATTAGACAATGAAATTCTTGCAAACCAAGCAGGGATTGATACTACAGATAAAGAACATCGTGGGTTACTTCGTGATGCACTTGATTTATATAAAAGAGGATATTCAGTGACAAGCATTGCGAATGAGAAAAAGTTAAGTGAGATCGAAGTACAAGGTTTGCTATCTCCTTTTATCAAGCAAACAGAAGGGAGAAAAGCAGCCAATGACCGCTAAAACATTAACTAGCTTCGCCTCTGGGCTATTACTTGCTGCAGTGGTTTGTGCTGTTGTTTATTTTTTCGGTCCCCAACAAGCAACGAGTTCAAAGGCAGAAGAAAAACCAACCGTTGAAGAGTTGAAGAGCCTTCTAACTGCAGAAGGTTACGCTGTCCTGTCTTCAGATGAGTGGAATAATGCTAATACTGAAACAAATAATACGGTTGATAAAGCACAAGAAGAACCAAAAGAAGAAGTAAAAGAAGAAGTGGTGGAAGAACCAAAAGAAGAACCTGCTGAACCGGAAGTCAAGCAAACCGTCATCACTGTCTCCGAGGGTATGACAAGCTATGAGGTCGGAAAAGCACTTATTTCAGCCCAAATTATTAGCGGAAATGCTTGGGATTTCGCAAACCTAGTCGAGAAAAAAGGCGTTGCCAAATACTTAAAGCTTGGCACATTCGAAATTAACAGCAATATGACAGCAGACGAAATCATTTCAATAATCTTTAATAAATAATAATCCTGCACAAAAAAGACCAAAACCACGAAAAAGTGTGATTTGGTCTTTTAAATTTTTGTGAAACATTTTGCTTGAATGAAGAAAAATCGGGCTGTGACATGCACAAAAACGTAGGCGTTTATCACAAAAAGATGACATTTGTTATCATTTTGGCTGTGCTTACATATTATAGAATATAAATTAATAATAATTATTAATTAAGTAAATAACCTTAAATGCCTTTGATGTGTTTTATAAATATGATTTCTGTCAAGAATGAATGTATAGTAAATAAGCTAATGGGGTGATACGAAATGTATACCAATAAAGCAATTCAGGTTCTTGACCGTATGCGTTTATCAAATGGTGCTTATACAGCAAGTTTATCAAATGATTATAGCTATGTGTGGATTCGAGATATTGTATATACAGTTCTTCCATTTATCAATGAACCGTCTGACAGATATGTGAACGCTTATCATGCATTATTTGATATGTTTAAGACGTATGAGTGGAAAATTGATATCCATCGGAAAAAGAAACCAATTTATTTGTTTGAATACATCCATTCACGGTATTCCACAGATTTAAAAGAGATGCCTGTCGAATGGGGGCATGCCCAAAATGATGCAATTGGCGCATTTTTATGGGGAGTTGGTGAAGGCTACCGATTAGGACAAAAAGTAATCCGAGATAAAAAGGATATTGAAATTGTTCAAAAGCTCGTCGATTATCTAGAATGCCTTCAATATTGGAAAGCAAAAGATAATGGCATGTGGGAAGAGAACATGGAAGTTCATGCTTCAAGTATAGGGGCATGTGTCGCGGGACTAAATGCCGTAAAAATCCTTGTTAATGTAAAAGAAGATCTAATTAAAAAAGGTGAAAATGCACTCCGAAACTTATTACCGCGAGAAAGCGAAACAAAGGACTCTGATTTAGCACTCCTTTCCCTTGTATTCCCTTATCGGGTGGTTGACCGTGATACTGCCATTAAGATTGTTGAAACCGTTTCCTCAAAATTGGAGCGCACGTATGGTGTGATTCGCTATGAAAATGATCAGTATTATAATGAAGGAAATGAAGCTGAGTGGTGCTTTGGTTTCCCATGGCTAGGGCTTTGCTACCTTGAATTAGGTCAATTTCATAAAGCAAGTGAATATATAGAAAAAACGAAAAGGATTGTGCCTGATAATTGGGAGGTTCCTGAGCTCTATGTAGGTGGTACAAATAAACCAAACGGAAACACCCCATTAGCATGGTCAGTTGCGATGTCCTATATTTTCCTCACGAAAATGGAGGACCTTGCACAACAAAAAATTTCTTAAAAAGCTGCGTAAGCAGCTTTTTTGTGTGGAGTATTTTACAGTATGTACAAATACAAAACCAAAAAATATTCCAATATAGCAAAAACCAAAGGACCTCACCATTTTTTACATTATTTCACAATATCAAATTTCTGCACAAAAAAGTAAAAAACTCCCACAAATCAACATCGTATTGTAAACGGTTTCATATTTATTTTCAAAAATATTCACATTAAAATAATAATTTTCTGCCTATTCTACCTTTTATGACAATAAAAAACATTATTCGCCAAAGGAATAAATCTCACACACCACGAATTAATATAATAAAGTGAGAAGGTAATACCAAACCTTGGTCTTATTATTATTTATTAATTTCATACAAATGACATAAATTTTTGGTATTACAAACTTTCTACTTACATATAACAAAAGGAGGATATGTTAGTGAATTCTACACTTGAAAAGGAGGCTGAACTTTTTCCAAGTGAGTTCGACCTGTATTTATTTCACGAAGGAACATTATTAGAAGGCTACAAGATGCTTGGTGCACATGTCATGACCTATAAAGGTGTAGACGGTGTTCGTTTTTCTGTTTGGGCACCTCATGCCAAGGCCGTGTCTGTCGTTGGAGATTTTAATAAATGGGATGGCAGTGAAAATAGCCTTATAATGATTCCAAACTCTGGTGTTTGGATTGGATTTATTCCAGGATTAAAAGAGGGTGAACTTTATAAATATAAAATCACTAATGCAAATGGCGAAAAGAAACTAAAAGCAGATCCATATGCATTCTCTTCTGAAGTAAGACCAAATACTGCTTCCGTTATATCAAGACTTGACCAGTACAAATGGAATGATAAGAAATGGATAAAAAACCGAGATAAAGCTGATTCCTACAATAATCCAATGCTAATTTATGAACTACATACTGGCTCTTGGAAAAAGAAAGAAGATGGCAGCTTTTATTCATACCGTGAACTAGCGGATGAAGTGATTGATTATGTAATAGAACATGGTTTTACACATATTGAATTGATGCCTATTATGGAACATCCATTTGATTTATCCTGGGGCTACCAAATAACAGGTTTTTATTCAGTAACGAGTAGACATGGTAGTCCTTTAGATTTCATGTATTTTGTGGACCAATGTCACCTCAAAGGCATAGGCGTTATTCTTGATTGGGTTCCCGTTCATTTCTGCCGTGATGAACACGGATTAGGAAGGTTTGATGGAACTCCTCTTTATGAGCCAACTGATTCAAAACGAGCTGATCGACCATTATGGGGAACGTACAGCTTTGATTTTACAAAACCAGAGATTCATAGTTTCTTATTATCCAATCTTGCTTTTTGGATGGATATGTATCATATTGATGGCTTTCGAATCGATGCCGTGTCTTCACTAATTTACCTCAACCATGACAACCCGCAACAAGAAAAGCTTTTTAATCAATATGGTGGAGAAGAAAATCTTGAAGCAATCGAGTTTATTAAAAAAGCAAATGAGGCCATTTTCAAACGGCATCCTGGGGTTTTAATGATCGCAGAGGAGGCAACCGATTATCCCCTTGTTACAGCACCAACCTCTGAAGGTGGATTAGGGTTTAATTATAAATGGAATATGGGCTGGGTGAATGATGTTCTTAAATACATGCGACTACATCCATCTGACAGACGTTATCACCATAACTTATTAACTTTTTCTTTTTTTTATGCATTTTCAGAAAATTTTGTATTACCATTTTCACATGATGATGTTGTACACGGAAAGAAATCCCTATTAGATAAAATGCCAGGCGATTACTGGCAAAAGTTTGCAAATTTGCGATTACTATACGGATATTTGATGACCCACCCAGGAAAAAAACATCTCTTTATGGGTGGAGAGTTCGGCCAATTTTCCGAATGGAAGGAACTTGAGGAGCTAGATTGGATGCTACTTAACTATGAATCCCATTCAAAGCTTCAAGCCTTTTTCAAAGAGCTTCAACATTTTCACCAGATGAATTCAAGTCTTTGGAGACTAGACCATGCACAAGAAGGCTTTGAATGGATTGACCCTGATAACCATGATCAATCTGTGATTACTTTTATGAGGCATGGAAAGCGCAAAGGTGATTACTCAATTATCGTTTGTAATTTTTCAACAGAAGTCTATGAAAATTATTGTATTGGCGTCCCATCGACTGGGAGTTATATAGAAGTATTAAACAGTGATTCAGTGGAATTTGGAGGATCTGGTCAAATTAACGCAACAGCTATTACAGTTGATAAGACGCCAGCACATAATCAACCATATAGCATGACAATCAAGGTTCCACCTTTAGCGATTAGTATTTTCAGAAAACAGACAAAAAACAGAAAAAGAGGTGTCGTCAAAAAATGAGGTCAAAGAAGTGGATTGCAGTTGTATTAGCAGGTGGTCAAGGGTCAAGATTGGGGGAATTAACGACAACCCTGGCCAAACCCGCCGTTCCATTTGGTGGAAAATACAGAATTATAGATTTTCCTTTAAGTAATTGTACTCATTCAGGTGTTGATACAGTTGGTGTCATTACTCAATATCGCCCACATGTGCTCAATAATTATGTAAGCAATGGGCGTCCTTGGGATTTAGACCGGAACAATGGGGGAGTAACAGTCCTTCCGCCATACCTTGGGAAGAATGGTGGAGATTGGTACAAAGGAACTGCCAATGCAGTCTACCAAAATATTCATTATATCGAGCAGTATGATCCAGAATATGTGCTTATTTTATCTGGCGATCATATTTATAAAATGGATTATAGTAAGATGCTTCGCTTTCACCTGGAAAAAGATGCTGCTGCTACTATTGCAGTCATTGAAGTTCCATGGGCAGAAGCAAGCCGATTTGGAATCATGAATACAAATGATGAAAAGAAAATTGTTGAATTTGATGAAAAACCAGCCAATCCTAAAAGCAATCTTGCTTCAATGGGGATTTACTTGTTCAAATGGAAGCTATTAAAACAATACTTAATCGAAGACGAAGGAAATCTTCATTCTTCCAACGATTTTGGGAAAGATGTTATTCCAAAATTACTAAAAGACAATAATCAGTTATATGCGTACCAGTTTGATAGCTATTGGAAGGATGTTGGTACAATCGAAAGCCTTTGGGAAGCTCATATGGACTTGTTAGATGATGCTCCTGGCTTTGATTTGCATGATCCGAGCTGGCCATTCTTTACGGGAATCGCGACTCATCCACCACAATATATATCACCGGCTGCGGAAATTTCTCAGTCATTAATCAATGAAGGCTGTATCGTACACGGAACGGTAGACCACTCCGTACTCTCATACAATGTGAAGGTTGGAGAGAATTCGATTATTAAAGATTCTGTTATCATGCCGAATGTTCAAATTGGCAAAAATGTGACCATTCACAAAGCAATTATCGCAAGTGATTTATGCATAGCAGATGGAGCAATTATTGGAACAGATGCCCCAAATGCTGCCATTACATTAGTTGGAGACGAAACCATTATAAGACCCTTAAGCGTAAGTAAATAACTATTTCATGAGGAGCGATTGGGATTGGAACGAGTAATTGGTGTAATTAATTTAGTGAATGATAAACAATATTTAAAAGAATTAACCCAGCATCGTTGTTTGGCAGCTGTACCATTCGGAGGTAGATATCGACTAATCGATTTTACTATGTCCAATTTTATTAACGCCCAAATCAAAAAAGTGGGCGTTTTCACAAAGGATAAATATCGTTCCATCATGGATCATCTTGGCAATGGAAAGGAATGGGACCTTGATCGACGAAATGGGGGATTGTTTATTTTACCTCCTGTTCATCTGGACAAAAATATAGTCGGCGATATACAGCAATTTTATGATCACCTAGAATTTTTCAAGCGTTCCCATGAAGACACTGTGATATTATCTCCTGGTCATCATGTTTATAAAATTAATTTTAATGAAGTCATTAAAAGCCATAGGGAAAGTGGGGCAGACCTTACAGTCGTATACAAGCAATATGATGGAGAGCCTGTCGATAAACCTATATATCACAAATGCATCTTAAATGCAGAAGATAAAGTGACAAACATAGAACTTTATACTTCTCCAAACCAAGGAGACCCTGTTTGTACAGAAACCTTTGTTTTTTCTAAGAAACTGCTAATTGAACTAATTACAAAATGCTATGAAAATGGGGAATATGATTTTATTCGAGATTTGGTTAAAGCAAATCTACATCGTCTTAAAGTAAACAGCTATCATTTTAAAGGTTATATGCCATTTATTCATTCAATTTCAAGCTATTATAAAACAAATATGGATTTCTTAAATCCGCAAGTAACGAAGGAATTTTTCTTTGACAACTGGGAGATATATACGAAAACGAAGCATGAGCCACCAGTTAAATATTCGACAACCTCAAATGTCAGCAATTCTTTAATTGCGAACGGCAGTGATATAGAGGGAACGGTTGAAAATAGCATTATATTCCGAGGGGTAAAAATTCGCAAAGGTGCCACTGTCAAAAACAGTATTATCATGCAAAAAGGCGTTATTGACGAAGGAACCTATCTTGAAAATGTGATAACAGATAAACAAGTGAATATCACATCTGAAAAAGTTATCATTGGGGAATTTACTCCAACTGTTATAAAAAAAGCTGAGATTATCTAGTGGGGGAAAATCATGAACGTATTATTCGCAGCATCAGAGTGTGCTCCATTTATTAAAACAGGCGGACTAGGGGATGTAATAGGGGCTTTACCAAACGCTTTACAAAAGGAAGGAATACAAGTAAATGTGATCCTTCCGAAATATGGCGATTTAGCCGATAAATACAAGGAACAGCTTGTATTAGAACGAATTATTGAGGTGCCATTAGGATGGCGGAGACAATATTGTGGCATTGAAAAATTAGTTCACAACGGCATTAACTATTATTTTTTAGATAATGAGTATTATTTTAAACGGTATGGAAGCTACGGATTTTATGACGATGGGGAGCGGTTTGCATTTTTCTCTAGAGCGGTGTTGGAAGCAATCCCATATCTAGATAACAAGCCAGATATCATTCATTGTCACGACTGGCAAGCAGGACCGATTCCACTTTTATTAAAAGCACATTATTCAAACCATCCTGACTATCAGGGGATTAAAACGGTATTTACGATTCATAATTTACGCTATCAAGGGGTTTTCCCAAAGTCTGTTTTAGGTGAATTACTTGATGTAAGTGAACGCTATTTCCATGTAGACGGTGTTGAGTTTTTTGGGAATGTCAGTTATATGAAGGCTGGGTTGGCCTTTGCTGACACACTTACAACCGTAAGTCCAACTTATGCAAATGAAATTCAAACCGCCTATTACGGGGAGCAGTTGGATGGATTTTTACGAAAACGTAATTTTGAATTGCAAGGAATTATTAATGGGATTGATGATGAAAATTATAATCCCGCTACAGATAAGGCGATTTTTAACTTTTATGATTCGTACGAAGGAAAAATGAAGAATAAACGGGCATTGCAGAAGCATCTTGGACTTCCAGTTAACGAAGAAGTTCCTGTTATCTCAATAATTACACGACTCGTTGAACAAAAGGGTATAGACCTTGTCTTGCATGTATTTGAAGAAATCCTTAACCAAAATATACAGTTTGTTTTGCTTGGAACAGGGGAAAGCCATTATGAGGATGCTTTCAGAGAACTAGCTTACCGATATCCAACAAAGGTATCAACAAATATCTTTTTTGACGAGACACTGTCTCGAAAAATTTATGCGGGATCCGATTTGTTTTTAATGCCATCACAGTTTGAGCCTTGTGGGATCGGCCAATTACTCGCCTTTCGCTACGGGACACTGCCACTCGTGAGAGAAACAGGTGGACTAAAGGATACAGTTCAACCTTACAATGAATTTACCAACCTTGGTAATGGATTTAGCTTCACGAATTACAATGCACATGACATGTTGTATACAATTGAGCGAGCGATCTGGTTTTATCGTTTCCAGCCTAAAAAATGGAGAGAGCTTTCTGAAAGAGCATTAAAGCTCGATTATAGCTGGAAGGCATCTTCTAAAGAATATATAAAATTGTTTGAAATGCTGCAATTTGCTTTTCGTTAAGCTAAAAAACGTTAGGGACGTCCCTAACGTTTTTACCGTTTTCGACTCAATTGTGTTAATGCAATCCTTCTTAGAGATGAGCTGCTAAAATCGGTTGCATTTCGTTTTCTCATCTGTTGTCTAATGGGGTTTTCATTCATCAAAGGATGTACATTAACATCGTTGTTTTCCATCATAGGGACTCCTCCTTATAGGCTTATAATCCCCAGTAAGGAAGTTTTTATATCATTGGGAATTGATGTTCATAAACCATTCATGTGAATGGCGGACAAATTACATCATCCTAAAAAAAGTGATTCTACCCGAATCATTTTTTCCCTACATTATTTATCTTTTTTTATCTGTACATTTTGCGGACGTTTTGGATGTCCCGCTCTATTTTCATCATCTGGACCTGTTAAGGTATTCCGTTTATCTAACACTTTACCTGTAAATTCAACTGGATTGCGATTTACCATGTTTTTCACCTCCATCTTTTAGGATGGTTGAAAAACAAAATAACATGACAGTCAAATTATTTTTTCATCGCATAATAGTTTTTTATATTTGTTGCAGCTATTGTTTCATAAAGTGTATTTGTTAAACTGTTTGCTCCTTTTGAATCCAGACCAAGCTCCCAAATCATCATGCCGCCAAAACCGTGGTTTAAGGCCAGCTCCGTTTTTCTTGTCATCATCGTTTGGCCATTATAGTAATAGGTTGTACCATTCATATTGACGGTATCATTTACCGCATTTTCCGGATTATTTTCGATGATTGCTTCATATGATACTGGCTTGATATTCGGATCAGCGGGTTGCCCATAAAATGGAACTCCTAAAACCAGTTTCTCCTTAGGTAATTTGTGAGTTTCAAACAACTTTGACCAGTAACCCACAATGCTCTCGGTAAATGGATATGGGGATAAATTTTCTGCATAATAGCCACCATCCCATTGTCCATCATAAGCCATAATATTTACATAGTCGACATATTGAAACATAGACGGATCATATTTAACATATCCAAGCTCAGTTAATGTTTGTCCGTGAATTTTTGAGTGGACAGCAATTGATAATTCCTTGTTATTGGCATGTAGCGTGTCACCTAGAATTTTAATAAACTGATGTAGATTCTTCGTATCTGCATCTGTACGTGGATGTTCAAAATCAATATCAATTCCATCTAGATTCTCTCGTTCAACTACTCCTATTAGTTCATCTACGAGCTTTGCTTGGGAATTAGGGTTAGCGAGTGCTGCTGAAAAATAATCATATGATTCTCCGCCATTCATATGGAACCAACCACCAACAGCAAGTATCGCCTTTGTATGATGTTTATGTGCATTTGCAACCATATTTCTTAGATTCTTGGTTGCGTGATCGCCTGTAAAGAGAATCTCACCATTTTCCGTTGGATGAACAAAAGAAAAGATAACATGCGTTAATTTAGAATAATCGATTTGATTTGGATCTCGAAAATCCTGAACATACCCAACTAGAACCTTAGACTGCATATAATCTAGATTTGGCACTTTTTTAGGTGTAGGTGTTTTGCTAGAATGAGGTGCATCCTTTGTTATTTTATTTTCAAATTGACTATGGTTTGATAGCTTTGTCCCTGTTATAATTCCACCAACAAATACCACAATCAATAAAATAGTAAGGAAGATATATCGTTTTTTCATGATGTTGTCCTCCAAGTTATCTTTATCTTTAAAATTGTATCAGACAGATCAAGCGTGTTGTTGTGGTAATATCATCCTATAAATAATATTTTTCACCAGTACTATGTAAAATAATAACAACACGTCATGTTGACAAGGAGCAATTAAATGAGCAATCAACTTGAACAGTACTATAATCAAGCAGTAGTACGAGCAAAACAGATGATTATGGATGATATCCACCATTACCTAGAACAAAAAGAAACAATTCCTACCTATGAACAATATGTGCGTGAACGGGGGTCTTTTATCGATCAACTTTGGTTAAATGCTTGGCAGAATACCGCAATTCAAGCACCTTTTTCAGAAAAAAGGGCTTATTTAGAGGAGCGTGGCTTTGAAGTAGAAGGTGTCACTAAAAAGCTACTAAATAAATTATTTCGAACAGAGATTCGGGATTTCGAGCACTTTGATTTTATCTCCTGGCTTGAGGACACATTTGCAAATCAACCGAATGAATGGGAGCAAAAATATCAATCGGCAAGAAAAGACTATGAAGCTCGGTTGAAGAAACAACAGGAGAGAGAAAAAAGAAGAAAATTCATTCTTAAGCTTAATTTTTATCTTAACGAAATATTAGGTGACCGCTACGATGAACTCTATCTAAGGATTCGCTATTTACTAGGAAGTCATTTAGCTATTGAGATTGAGCAAAATGGAATGGTTTTATCTTCAGATGATATTACTTTCGCTTCTTATCTATATAAAGAAACGGAACTCGCTCATAATCGCTATTTCTACCAGGAAAACTTGATCGAGCAATACGAAGATCTCATTTTACATCAACTCATGGATTTCGGTCCAAATTGGTTAAAATCCAATTTGCCCGAACAAATATTCGAAGAATGTAAAAATAGCTTTCAGGAACCTTTATCAGATGCGTTTTTACAGGAAGTGGCATATGAGTACTTTCTAGATGTTCGAGATGATTTATTTGAGGATATATTAGAGGAATATGTATCCGATCTTGTGAAATTGATTGATATTCCATTTGATTTGGACACTCATAGAGAATTATTTGAAAGGGATATCTTCGAGCGAAAAGAACGAGCTGAAAAGGAAAAAGAGGAACTTAGACGCCAAAAAGAAGTAGAACAAAAAATGATGGAAGATATTTTCGGACAAGCGTATCATTTATCACCAGGGCGAAATATTCAATATATTCTTCATGTTGGAGAAACAAACACAGGAAAGACCTTTCAAGCAATTCAAAGAATGAAGGATGCGAATAGCGGGATATATTTAGCGCCTTTACGATTATTAGCACTGGAGATTTATGAAAAATTAAATAAAGAAGGTGTCCCTTGCAATTTAAAAACAGGAGAAGAAGAAAAGATTGTCGAGGGTGCAAATCATCTATCAGCAACCGTTGAAATGCTAAGAGAAAAAGAATTTTATGAAGTGGTCGTGATTGATGAAGCACAAATGATTTCTGATAAGGATCGTGGCTTCTCTTGGTATAAGGCCATTACAAATGCAAACGCAGAAGAGGTACACATCATTTGTAGTTTTCATGCAAAATGGATGATACTTCAATTACTTGGAAACTCCAATGTAGAAGTACACGAATATCATCGGGATGTCCCACTAGAAGTTGAGCACCAGCTATTTCGATTGAATCAAACACGAAAAGGTGACGCACTTGTTTGTTTTTCAAGAAGAAGAGTGCTTGAAACAGCCTCCGAGCTACAAAGAAGTGGTCGTAGGGTGAGTATGATTTACGGTAGTATGCCTCCAGAAACAAGGAAAAAACAAATTGAACGTTTCAATAATGGGGAAACAACCGTGATTGTATCTACGGATGCAATTGGAATGGGGTTAAACCTACCGATTCGACGGATTGTGTTTTTAGAAAATGATAAATTTGATGGAACGAGAAGAAGATTGTTAACCTCTCAGGAAGTGAAGCAAATAGCAGGACGAGCAGGAAGACGAGGTATTTACGATATCGGAAAAGTCGCATTTACGAGTGATATTAAGACAATGACACGTCTATTGGAGCAAGTGGATCACCCGCTTGAGGGCTTTGCGATCGCACCAACGAATGCGATTCTGGAACGGTTTCAAAAATACTCTCGAAAAATGAGGATGTTCTTCTTTCTTTGGGATCAATTCAAAAGCCCTGAAGGTACAAAGAAAGCCACCCTCTATGAGGAAAGAATGCTGTATGAATTGGTTGAAGATACCATTATTGAAGCAAAGCTATCGTTACCTGACTTGTATGGCTTTTTACATTTGCCTTTTTCTTCGAATGAACCGTCATTAAGAGCACAGTGGAAGAAAACTCTTGAGGCAATTGTTGAAAGTGTTCCAATACCAGATCCGATCCTAAAGGAATCAGGACTAGAGGAGCTTGAACTTTCTTATAAAGCAGTCGGACTACACTTATTATTCCTTTACAAATTAGGTAAGCAAACCGAAGCACATTATTGGGAAAGAGTACGAGAGGAAATTAGTGACAAAATTCATGAACTATTAAAGAGTGGAATCCAACCAGCCAAAAGAGTATGCAAACGTTGCGGCAAAGATCTGCCAATTGGTTTTTCTTTCGCAATCTGTAATGAATGTTATTTCGAGCGACCAAGACATCGACATCCTAGCTAAATTAATATTAAAAAAGTAGCATATGCTACTTTTTTATTTTGCATATAGTCATTATTACATTTAAACTAAAATTGATAAATTTAAGAACAGGTGATTACTATGGCGAAAACGATTGTGGAAAAACTAAACCTACAAAAATACAACAAAAAAGCGGTATTGCAAATGCCTGATGAAAGCAACTATTTTGAAGAGTTAACCGAATACGATACCTCTCTAGTTAATAATTCTACCTATGACCTAATCTTTGCATTTGTCTTAGACTTAGAAGCATTTAAGGATTTGATGAAGCATGTCATTGAACAAAATCTATTAAACAAAAAAGGATATATGTACGTTGCCTATCCGAAAAAAGGAAATAAAGTATACCCGACCTTCATCCATCGCGATGAGCTATTTAGCGGACTAGGTGCAGATGAAAATGGTTATATCGGTGTCAGTGACATCAGATTTTCACGAATGGTTGGACTAGATGATGTTTTTACAGTGGTTGGTTTTAAAATAGAGGCAAAAAAGAAAAGTGAAAAATCATCGAAGGCAAGTCAATGTGTAGATGATTATATTGAAATGATTCCAAATATTGAAGAAGACCTTAAGGACTCACCCGACATCCTAGCCTTTTACCAATCACTTACTCCTGGTTACCGAAAGGATTGGGCACGTTTTGTATATAGTGCCAAGCAAGAAGCTACAAAGGAAAAACGCCGTGAAGAAATGAAATTGATACTAGCTCAAGGCTATAAGACCCGTGATCTCTATCGCGCCAATAAAATATAGTTATAAGGATCAACTAGTTTTGCCTAGTTGATCTTTTTTTGTAAAATTTTTAAAAGATTTGTAAAAAATTGAAACCTTTTGGCAATCTATGCGTCTTAATGTATAGGGATAAATTTGAAATTTTTTAATCACATACAGCTCTGTATAACAAAAAAAGTTAGTAGATAGAGAGATTCAAAATTTACCCGATGAAATGAAAACTATAGGGGGAAGTATGGTGAAGAAAAAGAAGGTTTTAATTTGGGTCTTGTCGATTGTTGGTGTCTTGGCCATCGCGGGTGGTGCAACTGCCTTCTTGATGAAGGAAAAAAGCATGGCATCTGTAGGAGGAGAAATTGAAGAGGTAAATGTAACCGTACAAAAAGCAAAGGAACAAGAATTAATCGAAACAATTCTAGTAACAGGGGAAATCGTACCTGAAGGTGAGCAGAAGGTTTTCTTAAATCCAGAGCATGGAGAAATCAGCGAATATAAAGTAGAAGAGAACCAAACCGTAAAAGCTGGAGACCCGCTATTTGTCTATAATTCTTCAAAGCTAGACACAGAGATAACTCGAGCTACTAGAGAAAGAGACTTAATCCAGACAAGGGCAAAAACAGAACAAAACCAAATTGCAGCACTAAATAAACGAATTGAAGAAGCGAAAAAAGCTCAAGCCGCACAAAAAAATAAACCAAAAACTGAAAGCTCAGGGACTGAAGAAGGCACTGAACCAGAACAAGTTGTGGAAGTCCAAGTTGAAGATGTGAACCAACTTACAAATGAAAAGGTTCAAATGGAGCTACAATACGAAAATACGAAATCAGAAATTACAGCAGCAAATGAACGAATCACAGAAATTACAAATCAGAAAAAAGAAATGACCGTTGTAAGTAAAATTGATGGAATTATTGTTAAGATAAATAAAAATATTGCAACCACGGAAAATGGAGCTTCTGAACCTGTTATACATATTATCTCAAACCAACCGTATAAGGTCATCGGTACAATGAGTGAGTTTGATGCTGTTAAGATTCAGCAGGGACAAGAGGTTATTGTCCGACCAAAGGTTTATAAGGACCGAGAATGGAAGGGTGTTGTGGAATCCGTTTCACATTTTCCAAATGATGACGGCGGTGGAGGTGGAGAGTTCCCGGGAATGGGTGGTGGAAATGTTACCATGTATCCATTCAAAGTGGGAATTACAGACGATACCTCTGAGCTTCGCCATGGCTTTCATGTATCACTTGAGGTAAGAATTCCTGGAACAGAAATTCTTCCAGTAATTCCGCATACCGCCATTTTAGACGAAGGTGGAATACCAGTTGTATATGTACTAGTAGACGGAATTCTTCAAAGACGTGAAGTTCAAACTGGTTCTATGAATGATGAATTTATCCAACTTACAGAGGGTGTTACAAAGGATGAGCTTATTGTTTTAACACCATACGAAGGAATGTACGACGGAATGGAAGTGACCTCCTTTGATGAAGTTGAGTAATATTACCAAAGTCTATGGAGATGGATCTCTAAAGGTACCCGTTCTTCACGGAATTGATTTAACTATTGAAGACGGGGAATTCGTAGCGATAATGGGGCCATCTGGGTCTGGTAAATCAACCCTTATGAATATTATTGGATTTCTAGATTCACCCACATCAGGTACATTTGAATTAAATGAGGAAAAAATCGGGTTAGTCAAGGATAACAAACTAGCAAAATTACGAAACGAACATGTCGGATTCGTTTTTCAGCAATTTTTTCTATTGCCAAGACATAATGCAATAAAAAATGTGGAATCTCCGCTTATTTATGCAGGAGTACCGAAGCGGGAACGAACCGAAAGAGCTAAACAAATGTTAGACAAGGTTGGACTAGGAGATCGAGTAAAACATTTACCAAACCAGCTTTCGGGTGGACAAAAACAAAGGGTGGCAATTGCAAGAGCCCTAGTAAATAATCCTTCGATTGTTTTAGCAGATGAACCAACCGGTGCTTTAGACTCCAAAACGAGTGAACAAATAATGGAGCTTATGGTTCAACTAAACAGAGAAGGTAGAACCGTTATCATTGTTACACACGAGGAAGAAGTTGCAGCATATGCAAATAGGGTTATCACCTTAAAGGACGGGTTGATAACGGATGACCAGAGGAGAAGTCTATGAGTCTATTAGAAAGCTTTAAAGTAGCGTTATCCTCGATATGGAATCATAAGGTACGATCAATTTTAACAATGCTTGGAATTATCATTGGTGTAGCTGCTGTTATTATTATTGTAGCGATAGGACAAGGTGCCAAAACAAAAATGACAGAGGATCTATTTAGTCTAGAACAAAATGCAGTTGATATATGGTACCAGCCAATGCCTAAAGAGGGGGAAGAAGAGTCAGAAATGTTTTGGATGGAACCAGAACTAAGCTCTGATGATGTTGAAACTCTTTCTCAGGTTCCTGGTGTAAAAGCAGTAATTGCCACAAACCAAGGTTGGGGGCCGTTGACCTATAATGATAAACAGGGCGAAATGGAAATTACCGGAGTTGGTCCTGAATTTTTCACAGCTCGGGATATTCAAATTGTCGAAGGACGACCAATCAATGCAAGAGATAATGATGGAAAAAACCGTGTTGTCATGATTGATACAGTAGCAAGGGAAAAGTTCTTTAAGGATAAAGAAGATATTATCGGTGAAATTGTCGACCTTAATGGAAATCCATATAAGTTGGTCGGTGTTTATGAATCACCAATCCCTGAACAATATCGTTACAATGAATCAGGTGAAATGCTCATGCCACGGGGAGTTATTTCGATGATGTTTGGAAATAGGGAAATCGAACGATTAGCCATAATCGCGGATGACCCCGAACGAATTTCCGAAATCGGGCGTTCAGCTGCCGATACATTAACAATGGCGAAAAAACTTGAAGACGGAATGTACACCGTGAACGATTTCTCCCAATATGAGCAAGAGGTTGATACTGTCCTTACCATTATGACTTTGGTAATCGGTAGTATTGCAGGTATTTCCTTACTTGTCGGTGGAATTGGTGTTATGAACATCATGCTCGTTTCTGTTACCGAAAGAACCCGAGAAATTGGTCTCCGAAAAGCACTCGGTGCAACACGTGGACGAATTTTACTTCAATTTTTAATTGAATCGATGACATTAACATCGGTAGGAGGTATGCTTGGAATTGGACTTGCAGTATTAGGAACAATTATTGTTTCTATTTATTCACCAATCTCAGCTACAGTCAGTCCACTTATCGTGATCATTGGGGTTGGATTCTCCGCATTCATTGGCATCATTTTTGGAATCTTACCGGCAAACAAAGCATCCAAACTGAGTCCAATTGATGCATTACGTTATGAATAAGGCTGGTTTACCAGCCTTTTTTTCATGCAGGAAGTTAGAAACAAGTGTCGAAATTTTATAGAAAGAAATTATTAAAAGGTGGGAGACCAATGATTCATGAAAAATATGAGTTAATTCAAAACAACGAAAAAGCAGAATTTGTTACGTATATTCTTGATAACTCAGAAAGTATCGATCCCGAGCGAAAAAGACCAATGATTGTCATCTGCCCCGGTGGTGGCTATGTACATACATCAGATAGAGAGGCTGAGCCAGTTGCCATACAAATGCTCAGTAAAGGATATCAAGCAAGTATTTTGAGGTATAGTGTTGAACCTGCTGTTTTTCCAACAGCACTATGCCAATTGGCAAGTGCAATTGGCTTAATTCGCGATAATGCCGAACGCTGGAATGTGGATCCCAACAAAATCATTGTCATGGGCTTTTCGGCTGGTGGTCATTTAACAGCAAGTTTAGGGGTTTTCTGGAATAGAGAGTTCCTAACCGAACAACTCCCATATTCAAAAGATCAAATTAAACCAAATGGATTAATTTTAAGCTATCCTGTTATTTCTTCTGGTCCATATGCGCATGAAGGAAGCTTCAAAGCAATATTAGGAGATAAGTTCGAAGACCAACTTAGTAGGGAGTCTTTATCCTTGGAAAACCAAGTAACAAACGAAACTCCACC
Source organism: Bacillus sp. JJ1562 (assembly GCF_036962705.1). Lineage (NCBI taxonomy): Bacteria > Bacillati > Bacillota > Bacilli > Caryophanales > Bacillaceae > Bacillus > Bacillus sp. JJ1562. Next base: position 72,114 of record NZ_JBALOQ010000022.1, on the reverse strand, counting down.
GACTTTTTTATGGCATACGGTTTCAGACGCTGCTGTACCGGTGGAAAACAGTATGCTATTTGCACAAAGCTTATTAAGACACAAGGTCCCACTCGAAATGCATATTTATCCTAATGGTGTTCATGGCTTATCCCTTGGAACGGAAGAAACACAATCAAATGGTCGAGTTGATCATATTCAACCTGAGGTAGAAAATTGGGTTGAGATGGCGGCAAGATGGGTAAAAGGTTTATAAAAAACTGGGTGGTGTTTTTGCCATCCAGTTTTTCTTTTTTGCTTGTAAGCATTGTTGGTGCATTATTTAGAATTAATTTACAAAAAAAGAATTTACTTCTAATGTAATCCGAGTTATAATTCATTTTGTTTACCACTACTTTTGTACTAGTTATAACATAAAACTTTTGTTGTACACATCCTGTATCACCTCATAGAACACATTTCTCAAGAATCCTACCTACATAACTAGAACCAAATATTCTACATAAAAAGGAGAAAACTGAATATGACTTGGTTTACGAAATGGTCTCTTAAAAACAAGGCCGCAGTATCCCTTACGACAGTCCTTATTCTAGTAATGGGAGTTGTGAGTTATTTTACTTTGCCGATGGAGTTTCTACCGTCCGCTGACAATCCTCAGATTACAGTTGTTGTATTAGGGCAGGGTAATGACGTTGAAACGATGGCTGATAACGTAACAACACCAATTGAAAAGGCTGTTACAACTGTAAAAGGAAAGAGTGATATTTTTTCAACTACAGGGGATGGATTCTCAAAGGTCGATTTGTTCTTTGAAGGCGGAACAGATATGAAGCAGGCAAAGCTTGATGTGCAGGAAGCTCTCAACGCTGTGCAGCTTCCAGAAAATATCAACAAGCCGATTGTTTCTCAGCTAAATACCGATATGATTCCAATTGCTGATATCTCCATCACGTTTGAAGATGGAATTACAAAGGAAAATATTGAATTAGCTCAGGAGAAGCTTTTACCTGCTTTACAGGACATTGATGGTGTTGCAAATGTTTCAATGTTTGGAAGAACCGGAAGCGAGGTTTCAGTTAAGTTAAATCAAGAAAAGCTGCAACAACTCAATCTTCCAGCTCATGCAGTAGTTGGTACCTTACAGGGTCAAAATATTGCAGCAGCAGTAGGTCAGGAGACAATCGATGGAAAAGCGAGTAATCTAAAAGTTGTGAGTTCACTTGAGAGTCTAGAAGATTTGAAGGGTCTACCTGTGTTACCTGGAGTAACCCTTGGGGAAGTTGCTACTGTAGAAAAAATAAACCCAGAAGGAAATATTACCCGAATCAATGGTGAAGATTCATTACTCGCAAGTGTAATAAAGGACAGTAACTCAAGTGCAGTTACAGTTGCAGATAATGTAAAGGAAAAAGCAGCAGAGCTTTCTAATAAATACAAGAATGCAAATGTATCTGTCTTTTATTCTACCGCTGATATGATTGTTGATTCCGTAACAACGATGATAAAAGAAGTGCTACTTGGCGCTTTATTCGCAACCATTGTTATCATGCTTTTCTTACGAAATATTCGTTCTACCCTTATCACAATTGTATCTATTCCATTGTCATTAGCGTTTACATTATTTTTACTAGCACAATCAGGGATCACACTAAATATTTTAACCATCGGTGGGGTGGCCGTGGCTGTTGGTCGTTTAGTTGACGATAGTATTGTCGTCATTGAGAATATTTTCAGGAAAATGCAAACCGAAAAATTCTCTGTTCAGCTGGTCATTGATGCAACAAAAGAAGTAGCATCGGCGATTACATCTTCAACCCTTACAACTGTTGCTGTGTTCCTACCTCTAGGGTTAGTAAGTGCTGGCTTAAAAGACTTCCTACTACCATTTGCTTTAACAGTTACGTATTCTCTATTATCTTCATTACTAGTTGCGCTAACAGTAGTACCACTAATGAGTGCGGGATTATTAAGGAAAGCAAAGCTACCGAAGCATCGTACGCCTACACGATATGTGAATATGCTTCGTTGGTCGTTGAATCATAAATGGGTGGTTATTCTAGCTTCATTCATCGTGTTCGCTGGATCAATCGGTGCGTATTTTGTGATGCCTAAGGGTGCTACTGATAGCTCAAATTCAGAGCTTGTTATGGTGTCACTCGATTATCCAAACGAAACTCCAATGGAAGATGTTCGTGAAAATACACTAAAGCTTGAGGAGTTTATATTAGCACAGGATGAAATCGAGAAAATGTATACAGCACTTGGAAATAGTGCGGATGCTGCTCAATTTGGTTCTGTTGAATCTCCTACAAAGGCGAGTTACACAATTGTCATGAAGAAGGATGCGGATGCAGAGAAGTTTATCGAAAAAGTGAATGAGCAGAAAAGTGAATACCCAAATGCTGAATTAACAGCTGGAGCCAACGCCCTTCTTATGGGAGGCGGCGGAACCGCGATTACGATTGATGTAATTGGGGACGAAATCAATGACATTGAGGAGACAGCATCAAATGTTATAAATGAAATTAAAGATATTGAAGGCGTAGAAAAAGTAGAAACAAACCAAGAAGAGAAAAAGCCTGTAATTACTTTTACAGTTGACCCAGAAGCGGCTAACCCTGCTGAGATTACCCAACAGCTTGGCATGCTCCTAAATCGCATGCCAATCGGTACGATAACACTTGACGGTTCAAGTACACCGGTTTATTTGGAAGCATCTGTAGAGCCAAAATCAATTCAGGACCTCGAAAAAATACAAATTACTTCAGGTCAGGAACTTATGCAAGTTACAGAAGTAGCAGATCTTACTGTTGAAAATAAATCAACGCAAATACTTCACAAGTCAGGGGAAACGTATATAAGGGTAGTTGCAACTGTCGACCCACAAAAGCTATCAGTTGTTTCTGTAGAAATTACTAAAAAAATTAACGGCGTAGCTCCTGGTAAAGGAATGGATTTACCAGAAAATGTAGAGGTGTTTGTTGGTGGAGCATCGGTTCAGCAAGCAGATGACTTTACAGATCTCTTTATTACTATGATTGCCTCTATTGGTATTGTATATTTAATCATGGTAGTTACCTTTAAAACAATGCGTGCACCACTCGCCATTCTTTTCTCGTTGCCACTAGCAGCAATTGGGGCAATATTAGGATTATTAATTAGTCAAATTCCGGTTGAAATAACAGCATTATTAGGTGCACTAATGCTTATTGGTATTGTTGTAACGAATGCAATAGTGTTAATTGACAGGGTGAAACAAAACGAAGAAACCATGATTATCAGAGAAGCTATTTTAGATGCAGCAGCAACGCGACTTCGTCCAATTTTAATGACTGCAATAGCAACCATTTGCGCTATGCTCCCATTATTATTTAAACAGGCAGAAATGGGAAGCCTTGTTTCACAAAGCTTAGCGATTGTTGTTATTGGAGGCCTGACCACTTCCACCTTATTAACACTAATCGTTGTACCTGTAATCTATGAGATGCTTTTCTTCAAAAAATCAAAGAAACAACGATTGAAAGCAAGTGCTTCGAAAGAACATTTTGCAGGATAATCAACTTCCGCAAGGGGGAGCCAGTAATGGCTCTCTTTTTTGTAAACTCTCCCCACTTCTCAATAAGAAGGATTGAAAATGAAACCATTCGACTAGTAAAATCGTATTACAATACTAGCGGGCAAAACAGCAGCGCTTTTTTCTGATATCATGAATGTATATTGAGTAATCTATCTCATATAGTTACAAAGATTCATTTATAAGCAGGAGGGGTTATAAGTGGGAATTATTAAAGCAGCAGTTGGTGCGGTAAAAGGAAATTTAGCAGATCAATGGCTTGAGGTAATCGAACCACAGGCTATGAGTGATACAACCGTTATGTCGGTTGGTGTAAAAATACGAGCAAAAGATCGTCGAAATCAGAATTTCAAGGGTACAGATTCGACAATTACGAATGGTTCAATCATTCACGTGTACCCAAATCAATTTATGATTTTAGTTGATGGTGGAAAAATTATTGATTATACAGCTGAAGAGGGTTACTACCAAGTTGTAAACTCTTCACAGCCATCCTTATTCAATGGTCAATTTGAAGATGCCTTATACGAAACCTTTAATCGTTTTAAGTTCGGTGGTGTCCCATCCACTTCGCAAAAAGTATATTTTATTAACCTTCAAGAAATCAAGGGAATTAAGTTTGGTACGCGTAATCCAATCAATTACTTCGATAATTTTTATAATGCGGAATTATTTTTGCGTGCCCATGGAACCTATTCAATCAAAATTGTAGACCCAATAAAATTTTATATGGAAGCCATTCCGCGAAATAAATCTAATGTTGATATTAATGACATAAATGCCCAATACTTGTCAGAATATATGAATGCATTACAAACGGCTATCAATAAAATGTCTGCAGATAACATTCGAATTTCTCATGTTACTTCAAAAGGTATGGAGCTTGCGAAGTATATGGCTGAAGTCCTAGATGAAGATTGGACAAGGATGCGCGGAATGCAGATTGAATCCGTCGGCATCAACAGTATTACGTACGATCAGGAATCACAAAAGCTGATAAACATGAGAAACCAAGGAGCAATGCTTCAGGACACTTCCGTTCGTGAAGGATATGTTCAAGGTGCCATTGCCAGGGGCTTGGAAGCTGCTGGTTCCAATGAAGCAGGTTCTATGCAAGGGTTTCTAGGCATGGGAATGGGGATGCAAAATAGTAGCGGATTTATGGGCGCTGCTTCTGAAACCAATCGTCAGCAAATGCAGCAACAAGCAGGTCGTCAAGAAAATCAACAAACTTCAAATCCAAATCAATGGAAATGCTCATGTGGACATACAAACACGGGTAATTTTTGTTCAGAATGTGGGTCACCAAAACAGGAAGCAAAAAAAGACGCGTGGAAATGTGTATGTGGCCAAGAGAATAGCGGGAAGTTCTGTTCAAACTGTGGTAATAAAGAGCCTGAAGAACTAACATGCAAAAATTGCGGGTTTAAACCTTCTAATCCAAACGCAAAATTCTGCCCAGAATGTGGAACACGTTTTGAGCACTAATCAACCATATACAAAAGAAGAAGAGGTGATATTGGTTGGGGGTTATTGTATATAAATGTATAAACTGTGGGGGTCCTCTAGCGTTTAAGGCAGACACCCAAAACTGGACGTGTGATTACTGTTTAAGTGAGTTCTCACAAGCAGATGTAAAAAAATTTGTGAATAACGAAAAGGCTGAAGAAGAAGCGGAAGTAAGTGAAGAGGCCTTACACCAAGCAAAGGAATTGGATCAAGAATTCAATGACAAAGCAACAGGCTATACATGTAGCAGTTGTGGGGCAGAAATCGTAACCGATGATACCACTGCCGCCACCTTTTGTTATTATTGCCATAATCCGACGATTATCCCAAGGCAGCTAGAGGGAGAATATCGCCCTGAAAAGGTAATTCCTTTTAAAATTGACCGTAAAAAAGCAGAAGAGTTATTTGTAAAATGGTGTAAGGGGAAGCCCCTACTTCCGAAGTTTTTCACTTCAAATTCCCAGCTCGAGAAATTATCTGGAATCTATGTTCCATTTTGGTTGTTTGATAGTAACACATCTGGAAAAGTTGAAGGTGAAGCACGAAGAGTTCGTACCTATACAAGAGGGGATACAAGATATACTGAAACAAAATATTATAAGGTGATGCGAGAAGGAAGAGCAATATTCCGCGATGTTCCAGCGGACGGTTCTAAAAAAATGGATGATAAACTAATGACCATTCTTGAACCTTATGATTATAAAGATTTAACCGATTTTTCAATGTCTTATTTGTCTGGTTTTTTTGCTGAGAAGTATGATATGAACCAGAACGACGTCTACGGTAGAATCTCAAGTCTCCTTCGCGAAAATCTAGGGACTTTGCTTGAAGGGACGATTCACGGATATAGTACGGTTGCAATTCATAATACAAATGTAAAACTAGCAAACGTTAAGACGAAATACGTTTTATTACCTGTTTGGATGTTTACGTATCAATTTAAAGGTAAAACCTATGTCTTTGCTATGAATGGTCAAACCGGTAAAATTGCCGGTGACTTGCCAATTAGTATTGGAAGAGCGAGTAAGTGGTTTGGGATGATTTCAGCAAGTATTTTTGCAGTCTTGTCGTTAGGAGGGTTATTTTTATGGTAAAGAAGAAAGTTCTCATTTTACCATTTTTCCTCCTTCTAATAGTGGCTTTTGCGATCCCTACATTTGCAAACACTGAAAATATATTTGACCAGGCCAATTTGTTTTCGGAAACAGAAAAGCTAGAGTTACAGGAACAAACAAGTATGTTATCGGAACAATTTCAAATGGATATCCGCATTGTCACCACAAGTAACAGTGAAGGAAAATCAGCAAGACAATATGCAAGTGATTTTTATGATAGCCACGGATTCGGTTACGGTGAGTCGGAGGACGGGATTTTATACCTAATTGATATGGATAATCGTGAAGTGTATATCTTTACGAGAGACCGGATTGTTGATTATTTTCCGGACTCTACCGTAGAACAAATACTTGACCACGTCTATCCATTCCTAACCGAGGAAGCATTTGGTGACAGTGCGAAAGCCTTCTTATCAGATTTGGAAGCAACGATGAATGAAGGGATTTCCGAAGGTTCAACTTCGTCTGGAGGTTACTCACAATCAGATAGTGATACATCTTATTCAAGTAGTGCCCCTGCAGCAACCAACGGTGAGTTAATAAAAGAACTCTTAATATATCTTGCAATTGCAATTGGCATTGGAGTAATTTCTGTTGGAGTGATGGCGATGTATAACAGAGGCCGCTCCACAACAACAGCTAGCACTTACCTAGAGTCTAATTCCTTCGATGTTATAAATAAAATGGACCGACATTACAATACACGTGTTACACAGCAAAAAATTCAACGAAATTCAAATAATGGTGGAGGATCCTCTTTTTCCGGCGGTGGTCGATCTGGCGGTGGGGGAAGAGGGTTTTAGGAAAGCATGAGGACATTGCCTCATGCTTTTTTTATGATGTAATAGTGGAGAAATTTAGAAATTTTCTTGATATAACATCTTTATTTGATAAGGATAATTTATTTCCCAAGAGTTTGTCGAAATATACAAAATAGATACCCGAGGTATAGTTAACGTGATTAGGCCAAGCTTTTTTTCGATTGTAATCATTTCATTTGGAGGTAATCACTAACTCACAAAGGACTTTTTGGTTAGGTAAATAGAACTATAGTTATCTAAATATTCAATAAAATGATTGTATACGTTTTTAATGGAAGAGACTAACATAGAAATGTAATTTACGATTTCCTTGATATATAGACCTTTAACTTGGTGTGTTTATCCACAAAAAGGTTTATATGAAATTTAAAAGATAGGAGGAAGAATAAGTTTATTAGATTCACAAAAAACACGTGAAGGTGGTAGAAGTATTTGAAGGGTCTTAAAGTAAATGGAGTTTTGTTTTTAATTTTACTATTGGTTTTTAGTAGCTTTAGCGGGGGAGCTTATGCAGTTTCGAATGGGTCTCCTAATGCACCTGCATCACCTGTCAATTTACAGATTCCAGAACTTGCCTTTGACGAAGACAGCATCACTCTTGTTTGGGAAAAACCTGAGCGTTATAATGACATCGTTGATTTTAACATCTATATGAATAAGAAGAAAATTGGAAGCGCTTTAGAAGATAATAGCGGCCCAGCAAAAGCTTATATCGATAATTTCTATGAAAATATCGATAAGGATAATTTCCACGAAAAGATTCTTATCCATAATTTTAAGGTTAACAATCTTAAATCTAATAAATCCTACGAATTTTATGTAACATCTGTAAATGCTGAAGGGGTGGAATCCGCACCTTCCAAAAAAATTGTAGGAAAAACAACAAAGGTACCAGAAATTTTTAATATTGAAGATTATGGGGCAACACCAGATGATGAAACAAAGGATACAGAAGCCATTCAAGCGGCCATTGATGCTGCAACACCTGGTTCAAAGGTGTTAATTCCAGATGGAAAATTTATCTCTGGGGAATTATGGCTTAAATCTGATATGACTTTACAAGTCGATGGATACTTACTTGGATCCCCGGATGCCGAAGACTACAGTATGAATTTCTGGCTATATGATTATTCTACAGATGAACGATCATATTCACTCATCAATGCACATACATACGATTACGGAAGTTTAAAAAACATTCGTATCGTAGGTAACGGTATCATTGATGGGAACGGGTGGAAATATGATAACAATCATCCTACCATTGATGAACTTGGAAACGAATTGCCTCGTTATGTAGCAGGCAACAATTCAAGAGTAACTGGGAATGTAAAAGTAGAGAATGGGAAAATGAGCCCATTAGATCTTGAGTCTGAAAATACGTTTGGAATCTTGGCAGCAAACCAATCATATGCTGCACAAGTATCAGGCATGGATGTGAAATCTGCTTATTCGACCCGTTCAAATCTCATTACTGTTCGCGGAGTAGATGGTATGTATTATGAAGGGATTACCCAACTAAACCCGGCAAACCACGGGATTGTGAACCTTCATAGTAAAAATATCGTTATTAACGGAACCATTTCCAAAACGTACGATGGAAATAATGCAGATGGTTACGAGTTTGGTGACTCTCAAAATATCATGGTATTCAATAACTTTGTTGATACTGGCGATGATGCTATTAATTTCGCGTCAGGTATGGGACAAGTAGCATCCAATAGTGAGCCAACAGGAAATGCTTGGATTTTCAACAACTATATTCGTGAAGGTCACGGTGGGGTTGTTACCGGTAGTCATACTGGTGGATGGATCCAGGACTTTTTAGTAGAGGATAATATCATGTATAAAACGGATGTAGGTTTACGCAGTAAGACAAATACACCAATGGGTGGTGGGGCTAAAAATATCCTTTTCAGAAACAATGCATTGGAGGGTATTGATGGAGACGGTCCATTTGTTTTCACTTCCTCTTATACGGATGCGAATGCTGCAATCCTATACGAGCCAGCGGAGGTCATCTCTCAATTTAGGGATATGGAGATTGTTGATACAACAGTTCGCAATCAAGGAGGAAGCAACAAGCAAGCTATTCTTGTGAATGGTAATAATAATGCTGGAGAAATTTATCACGAAAATATTACTTTCAAAAATGTTAAATTTGATAATGTCTATTCGGTAAATATGGATTATGCAAAAGACTTCAAATTTATTAATGTTTCATTTACAAACGTTAAAGATAACGGCGGAAATCCGTGGAGAATAACAAATTCAGCAGGACTTGTGTTTGAGAATACAACATCAACACCTATTGATGCTACACAAAAGCCAGAATGGGTAGGAGAAACCGTTATTGATGCTCAATCAGCACCTGACGGAAAAAGTGTAACTTTAACTTGGAGTGAAGCAACAGACAATATTGGTGTTACGGGTTACACAATCTACAAAGATGACGAGAAACTTGGTGCAGCCTATACAACTACGGATCTCACAAGCTTTACTGTAGATGGACTGGCACCGGCTACAGAATATACATTTAAAGTGGAAGCAACTGATTCAACGGGAAATCGTACTTCTAATGGACCAGAAATTAAGGTAGTTACAAATGGTGAGGCTGATCAAACAGCACCTGTTCTACCGAAGAATACAAAGATTTCTGAATCAACTACTAAAATTCCTTCTAGTGATACTTTTAGCGGCAAAGAAGTTAATGTTGTGTACACTGGTTTTTCTTGGACTTCTATCATTTGGGATGCAGCTGATGACGACACGGGTATTGCTGGTTATAACGTTTATGCAAATGGAGAATTAAAGGGATTTGCAAAATCGAATAAATACACATTAACACAATTAGAACCTGGTACAAAATATAAAATAGAAGTCGAAGCAGTTGATTTTGCAGATAATATAGCACCTTATAATAGTTTACTAGAATTCGAAACAGCAAGACCATACCCAATCGGTGCACCTTCCTTTGATGGTGGCTTAGAGGCAAAAATTAATAAAGATGGAACTAGTGTAGCACTGTCATGGAACACTGCAAAAGCGATTAATCAAGATGTAATTGGATACCGGGTATTTGTGAATGGACAACCTATTAAACCTGAAGGAGCAGCATTTACACCAATTAATTCGGAAATAACTACATCCGATACAAGCTACACAGTAACAGGATTAAAACAAGGAAAACGTTACACATTTAAAGTTGAAGCAGTTGGACATGGAATCAAATACTCAAAGAGAGAGAGACTCTCAGATATACTTCCAAATGGTCTTCTTGAAGTTTCAGGATACAGATGGAGTGGATTTGGGCCAAGTGTCGATGTTCATCTAATTCCTGGTAAAGCAAAAAGTGAATAAGTAAAATCTAAGTAGAATATGTTGTAAAATCATGGGCGAGCATTCCTTAATTAAATAAAAGATTGCATACCCTGATAAATTTACCAACACAAGGCTGCATTTCAATTAAATGCAGCCTTTTCTGTGTTTTAATATTTTTAAAATATTTCCAGTCTCTATTGCAACTAATTCACATGTATCTGAGTTTTATAATAGTCAATTAAAAATAGGCGATGGAATCAGGCACAACACCCAATAATCATTCATATTTTGATGGTGAAAGTCTTTGAAATATCTCGAATCTAACGTGAACACATTTCTATATTATTTTCTTTGTTCTGTTTTCTTTTTAAAGTACTTTCACACCTTATTAAATGAATAATCGGAGGTAATGTTCGTGAACAATTTTCAAAATGAACTACAAATGTTGAATGTTGGGGATTTCTATTCGAGTGATGCAGTTCCTTGGGACCCAAATCAGTATTATGATGAATCTGCCCGACAATTAGGTGGATTTGGTGGAATTGGTGGAATTGGTGGATTAGGGTTTGGTCGTTGTTCAAGTTGCTTTAGTTGTGCTCGGTGCTTCTTTAATTGCTTTAATTGCTTTAATTGCTTTAATTGTTTCCGTTGTTTTAGTTGCTTTAGTTGCTCTAATTGTGGTGGACGCTGTGGAGGTGGACATCGCTGTGGAGGCGGTGGACGCTGTGGAGGTCACCACTAATTCGAATTTAGATACAAAACAAATTTAGCATATCAAGAAGTTTAGCCCCTGAAAAAATTACTTTAGGGGCTTTCTCTTTAAGATTAGACATATAAGACAAATTTCTGTACATAGGATTATAGTGATAGTGATGGTACAGAATCTCTAATTGAATATTTTGTAAAGGAGGAACGAAATGACAAAATTAATCCCTTCTATGCGTCTCAAGGTAAAAAGAGACACGTTTTTTCTCCCTTATGCAAACAGCGGTGTATATTTTCGGAACAATACAAGTTCGTTCAGTATGGAAGGAAATACAATCGATAAGTGGGTTGAAAAGCTAATACCGATGTTCAATGGAGAATACACGTTGGAGAATTTAACAGAAGGATTACCCGGACCATACCGAGAGCGGGTATATGAAATTGCGGAAGCGCTATATCGTAACGGATTTGTTCAGGATGTAAGTCAAGATTTGCCGCATCAATTGCCGTCTTATATTACTAAGAAGTATGCATCTCAAATTGAATTCCTGGAAAATTTTGGAGACTCTGGTGCTTACCGCTTTCAAGCTTATCGTCAGTCAAAAGTATTGGCAGTAGGATCTGGCCCATTTTTAGTATCGTTAGTATCTGCATTACTCGAATCTGGATTACCAAAGTTCCATGTGCTAATTACCGACCAAGTATCTACTAATAGAAAGAGGTTGTCAGAACACGTTGTACATGCACATCAAACCGACCCCGAGGTAATGGTAAATGAGTTAACCCTACAAAAGGATGAGATGATGAGTTCATGGCGGGAAATCGTGCAAGAATTTCATTTTATTTTGTATGTGTCACAAGAGGGTGATGTTGAAGAATTGCGGGCTCTTAATGAGATTTGCACGAAAGAGAAGAAGGGGTTTCTCCCCGCTATTTGTTTAGAACACGTAGGTATGGCCGGTCCTCTAGTGCGTCCAGAATCTAGAGGATGTTGGGAATCGGCATGGAGGCGCATACACGAATCTGCACTTCACAACGAACAGCCGCTATCCAATTTCTCTCAAATAGCAGGAGCAATGCTTGCAAATGTAATCGTCTTTGAATTATTCAAAGAGATTACCAGAAGAACCGAATCGGAAAAAGAGGATAATCAATTCTTTCTGCTTAATCTAGATACTTTGGAGGGGAACTGGCATACCTTCATCCCACACCCCTTAGTGACTGGTTTTGCAGAAGCTAAAAGGATACAAGATTTAGATTTACGGAACAAAGAAGGAGAAGGCGCTAATGATGTGGAGAAATTGTTTCTATTTTTCAATCATTTGACATCACCTGAAACCGGAATTCTTCATACCTGGGAAGAAGGGGATTTAAAGCAACTTCCCTTATCACTATGCCGGGTCCAGGCAGCAAACCCTTTGTCAGATGGACCTGCTAAGCTGTTGCCAGAGATTGTCTGTGCTGGTTTGACTCATGTGGAGGCTCGAAGGGAAGCAGGGTTGACAGGGCTTGAAGCCTATGTGTCTCAAACTTTTAATCATTTCTTTAAAACTCTATCACATCAGGAAGTAGATGGTAGTATTGGAGAAAAAAATGAGTTTATTGGTGTAGGAATGGGGGAAACGTTTGCAGAAAGTATTTGCCGGGGATTGCAAAAGTGTTTAGTTGAGGAGCTTAGCGAAAAAAATGTTGAAAAGAGTCATACTGTCTCTCGTGTAGAATTGGCATCTTTAAAAGATAAAAACTGTCAGTTTTATATGCAGGTATTGACTAGGTTGAATGGATCACCGATTATCGGCTTAGGAGAGGAAGTTTCTGGATTCCCTGTTGTTTGGATTGGTACTAATAACCGCTGGTATAGCGGTACAGGTTTGACTATTACAAAGGCATTGGAAAACGCGTTACAACACGCGATTATGAAGGCAGAAAACATTGGGGATTTTCGAACATCTCATGCATCGGAAGTATCTTCCATACTTCTGGAGGATACTGTTCCACTAAGCCTTGAAATACCTTCGTGTGAAGAGATGCCACATTCCGAGATTTTGAATTCGGCTATAAAAGTATTGGAACGAAACGACAAGCAAATCTTGGTATTTGAACTTGAAATAGAACCATTTTGGAAAGAGGAACTGGTTGAGCTATATGGTGTTCTTTTAAAAAAGGAGGGATCCACTTGAATGCTATCGTGGTGATTATCGGAGAAGGTTTTTTAGCGGATCGCGTGTCCGAAGAATTGGCCTCCCATTACATGTTAATTCGTCATCCCGATATTGACTCAGGAATACCAGAAGAGACTAATTTGGTTTTAGTATTGCATGAAGCCTGGAATCCCTCCATTCATCAAAAGGCAGAAGAGTTACTACGCCCTAAGGGAATCCCCTGGTTACGAGGTTTTGTTTCCTTTGGTGAAGGTGTGGTTGGTCCGTTGGTTCGTCCAGGTTCCACAGGTTGTTCCCAATGCGCTGACATGAGACGCCTCATGGCTGGCCGTGACCGAATAGAAATGCAGGATATGCAGAAACACCTTTCTGAACAGAGAGGAATTACTCGTGATGTTTGGGCATCTAACACGGGTCTTTTGCAGATGGCTTATTTTATAGTTGAAGAGGTCAAGAGTATTCTAGGTGGAAGGATCCCTCACTCAGAAGGAAAACTATTATTAATAAACTTGCAAACTCTAAAAAGTTCATGGCATTCCTTTCTCTCAAACCCATTATGTTCAGTATGTGGTGGACTTCCTGACGATTCTGCAAGCAGCGCCAAAATTTCTCTTCAACCTAGTCCTAAGAGCAGCCTTGACAGTTACCGATGCCGTTCTTTAGACGACTTAGAAAAATTCTTAGTTAATGACTATTTGGATCCTAAGACTGGCTTTTTAAATGGGAAAATGTATGACCTCGTGCCGCCTTTTGCCGATGTAGGTGTTAATTTGCCTTTGTTGATAGGTGACGAGGGAGTAGCCGGACGTACTCATTCATACAAAGTAAGTGAATTGACTGCGATATTAGAAGGCTTGGAGCGGTACTGTGGTCTTGCTCCACGTGGAAAAAGAACTGTCATACATGATAGTTTCCGCAATTTAGAAGGAAAAGCACTAAACCCTCTCACCGTAGGTCTTCATGAAGCGGAAAAGTATTCCCAACCTGGTTTTCCGTTTAAACCGTTCGATCCTGATAGCCCAATGAATTGGGTATGGGGCTATTCACTTTTGCATGACCGACCGATTCTTGTTCCAGAGTTGCTTGCCTATTACAGCTTAGGCGATGGGCAGGGTTTTGTTTATGAAACCTCAAACGGATGTGCTTTAGGCGGAAGCCTAGAAGAGGCTATTTTCTACGGAATAATGGAAGTCGTAGAACGCGATTCATTCTTGATGACTTGGTATGCGCAAATGTCACTTCCACAATTAGACCCATATTCATCTAACGATCGGGAATTGGAGTTAATGTTAGATCGAATACGTGCAGTTGCAGGCTATGAAATATTTTTGTTCAACTCGACGATGGAGAACGGAATTCCAAGCGTATGGGCATTGGCAAAAAACAGAAAGAAAGACGGTTTAAATATTATATGTGCAGCAGGAGCGCACCCTGACCCAATACGAGCTGTAAAAAGCGCAGTTCATGAGTTGGCCGGAATGATGCTTACGCTTGACGAGAAATTCGAGGAGAACAAGGGAGAGTATGTTCAAATGTTGCAGGATTCTTCCCTTGTTAAGAAAATGGATGATCATGGCATGCTCTATGGATTGCCGCAAGCTGAAGAGCGTCTAAATTTTTTGCTGCATGAAAATCGTCCAATGCGAACGTTCGCCGAGGAATTCAAGTTGAAGGAGCCTCATTCAGACCTTACCGAAGATCTTAAAGACATTCTTCAGGAGTTTCGTAGATTGAAACTCGATGTAATTGTAGTGGATCAGACGACAGCTGAAACACTAAGAAATGGACTTCACTGTGTAAAAGTATTGATTCCAGGGATGTTGCCGATGACATTCGGTCAGCATCTTACCCGAATAACTGGACTTGAGAGGGTACTTAGGGTACCGATGGAACTTGGGTATGAGAATCAACCTCTTTCACTTGAACAGCTTAATCCACATCCACACCCGTTTCCATAAGATTGACTAGGAGGTAGTAGGATGAGTCTGGATGAATTTCTGCACAACTTACATTTTGATACTGATAAAGTAAGCCCACCAGATAATGTAGTCGACTGGGAAGATTCACCTTTGTCATATAAACTATATCGTGACTTACATGATTTTCCGTTGACTTTAGATGTGCCATTGAAGCTAGAACAGCAGGATGTTCCCAGCAAACCTAATCATAGTAGAATGGGACATTTTCTATGGTATGTATTCGGTCTTAATCAAATAAGCCAATCAGTTTTTACAACGGAGCAAGATGTTGATCTAATGCAGTCGAACAGACGGTTTGTCCCTTCCGGGGGAGCGTTATATCCCAATGAATTATACGTTTATTTGAAATTGGATGATTTGCCTTGGGGAGTATATCACTACGATGTCGCACATCATCGATTGGTATTACTGCGAGAAGGCAATTTCGATTCTTATATCAACCAAGCACTCGGTAATCGTATTGATTTGTCTACGTGTTTTGGTACTGTTTTTATATCAACAATGTTTTGGAAAAATTTCTTTAAATACAATAACTTTTCCTACCGTTTGCAAGGGTTAGATACAGGTGTACTGATAGGACAGTTACTCGAAGTAGCAAAACGATTTGGATTTGAGACAGGTGTGTATTTCCAATTTCTTGATAGGTCAATCAACCATCTGCTCGGCCTTTCCGAGAAGGAAGAAAGCGTATATGCGGTAATCCCACTAACTGTAGAAGCAACAAACTGGAATATTAATCAGAGTGACAGATACGGGATTGTCAATTCCGTGGAATTGTCTAGTAAGCTGACTGAAATTAAGAATGATAATTATTATATACGATCGCGAAATATACTGGAGTATCCAATATTAACAAAGTTGAACGAAGAGTCTTTGATTGAATCAACGGAATCAATTAGGAAAATTAATCCGAAAAATAGAATGATTTGTGAGGGTCGTAAAGTAACTCTTCCTCAAGAGAATCGTTTATCATACGACCTTGCGCCAGTCTTACAAAAACGTTTTTCACCTGACATGGATTTCATTATGGGTAAAGTAAATCAACTAGAATTGGCCACTTTACTACGAGAGGCAACAGCTTCATTCTCATATCGAAATGATTTGGACAGTGAACTAAATGAGCATAATCCCCGCGCCTCACTGTATGGCTGTTTTAATAATGTAGAAGGAATTCCGGATGGAGCCTATTTTTATGACAGGACGACTCATTCGTTACAACAGATAGAACCTGGAGACCATCGACTCAATCTGCAATACGGAATGTCTGCAGATAATGTAAATTTGATCCAAGTTCCACTCTGCTTTCACGTTGCAGGCGATAAGGATCACTACAAAACATCACTAGGCCTAAGAGGCTACCGAATCCAACAAATGGAAGCAGGTATGCTGGTGCAGAGATTACTTTTGGTAGCCTCAGCGATTGGGTGGGGAGGGCATCCACTACTTGGATTTAGTTCGAACGTATCTGATAAAATTTACAAGATGGATTCACATAAAAAAACTAGTTTAATCCAAATACCAATCGGTCCATATCGACCTCGTCCATGGTTAAGAGGTAGCTTACGTTGCTAAAACAAATTACAAGTAAATATTTTAAAAGAGCAAAGATAAAATACATTCTTTGCTTTTTTTGTTAAAAGCAACTGAAACATTATTGTATTAAGACAGGGACAAAAAATAGATGGAGGGGAGGAGGCGCTCCTGTATCCCTTACCATATATACAAATGGTTTCGTTATAAAAGTCTAATCATCCCCATGTACTACCTCGAAAAGTTCATAATTCCACTAATTCTTTCAGATTATGACTATAAAACTGTTCTTTTGAAAGATTAGTAATTTCCATTAGTACATCGTTAATTAGTAATGATTTACCGTTCCTATCACATACATATAAATATAATCAAGTATAAAGGATGTGTAGCTAGACTAGATGCATATTAGTTATATTACAACAATAGCAAATAGTTCATATAAAGTTCGTAATACGGTCAGATGCCCTTCAAAAGTTACAAGTCTGGAATTAGGAGGTAACACCAATTGAATATTCGCTAAACAATTATTCAGGAAATGGGGGAAGTTCATTGGATGTAAGTTTCTTTACAAGAAAAATGGCAAATGATTTTAATCCGTTAAATCAACGAAAAATAGCCATACAAGAAGAATCAGGAAAGTCATGGACGTATTCAGATCTGCACCGTACATCAAACGCTTATGCAAATAAGCTGATCGAATTAGGTGTACGAAAAGGAGACCGTGTGGGCATTTTGCTTTATAACTGTCTTGAATATTTTGGACTTTATTTTGCAACTGCCAAGATTGGAGCTGTTGCCGTTAGGCTTAATTTTCGGCTTTCAAGTGCTGAGCTTGAATATGCATTAAATGATTCGCAGACGAAAGTAGTATGCTTTCATTCAAATTTATCCCAACAACTAGCATCAGTTCTTCATCACGTTTCTGTTGAGCGTTTTATTTGTCTCGAAAATAGTAAAAATGGAATCCCGAGTTGGTCTGAGCCTTGGAGTATTTTGGAAAGCGGGTCATCAGATGAAGTTGAAATCAATGGTATAAAGCTAAGCGATCCAGTTATGCTGATGTATACATCTGGGACAACCGGTAGACCTAAAGGTGCCATTTGGACACATAATACAACTTACTGGTTTTCGGCTATACAGGCATTGAAATGGAAGTTTACTGGAGAAGAAATCGGAATGACCACGGGACCTCTCTATCATGTTGGAGCGATGGAAGATATTGCACTTCCAATCATGATGATGGGGGGAACGGTCATTATTACTAAAAGCCAAGGATTCGAGATTAGTAGAATACTTTCAGTAATTGAAAGTGAAAACGTAACTGATTGCTTTTTATTTCCATTTATGATTTATGAAATGCTAAATTATCTCGACCTTGATAAGTATCAGCTAAGGTCGTTAAAAACGATTTACACCGGTGGTGACTCGTTAATGCCATGGGCACTAGAGCAGTTAAAAGAGAAGTATCCGCATCTAGGGGTTGTTCAAGTTTACGGTTTAACTGAAGGCCAGCCAATTGCGGCTGCTCTCGATCCAGAGGATGTTATTACGAAAGGACATACAGTTGGAAAGCCAATGCCTCTTACAGAAATAAAAATTATTGATGATAATGGAATGCCGCTTCCTGTTGGAGAAGTCGGAGAAATTGCGATTAAAAGTCCAGGAGTTTCAGAGGGGTATTGGAGAAAACCGGAAGCAACAATGGAAACATTCGTAAATGGGTGGTGTAAAACAGGAGATTTGGGAGTGTTCGATCAAGATGGTTATATATCAATTGCAGGCCGAAAGAAAGACATGATACGAAGTGGTGGCGAAAACATTTATGCAGCGGAGATTGAAGATGTGTTATATCGTCACCCGGATGTGAAGGAAGTTACTATCATTGGTATTCCTGATCCGACATATATTGAAGCTGTATGCGCTGTTATTGTGAAGAAGGAAGGGGCCAATCTTACGAAAGAGGTTGTTATTGATTTCTGTAAACAATGCTTGGCTAGCTATAAGAAGCCTAGAAAAGTAATATTTGTTGATGAAATACCTCGTACTCCTTCTGGAAAGGTACAAAAGTACATCTTGCGAAAGCAGTATAGTGGTATGGATTAAAAAATACACAATCTTAATAACATTTAAATTCTATCTATTCAGAAAGCTGAGGAGAAATCAATGAGTAAGATTCATGTTGTTTCCTGGTCGAAGCAAAGCCAAATCGCTAAAATTGTGATCGATAATCCGCCTGTAAATATACTTAGTGCTGACGTTATCGAACAATTGAATCTTGTGATGGATGAAATTGAAAATGATTTTGAAATTAAAGTCGTGATTGTTACTGGTGAAGGCAATAGGGCTTTTGTAGCTGGAGGAGATATTAAGGGATTCCCGGATTGGATGGGAAAAGGGGTGGAGGAAGCAAAGAGAAAGTCACTCTGGCTTCAAGAACCCCTTAATAGAATTGAACGTTTGTCTCAGCCGACTATTGCTGCAATTAACGGTGCAGCATTAGGAGGGGGATGTGAACTGGCTTTATGTTGTGATCTTCGAATAGCGGAGGAACAAATTAAAATTGGGCTTCCTGAAATTAAATTAGGGTTATTTCCAGGTGCAGGTGGAACACAAAGGCTGCCGCGGCTAGTTGGCAAAGCAAAAGCAAAAGAATTGATTTTCACCGGAGAGCCTCTTACCGCAGAAGAAGCCAAACAAATAGGGCTAGTCAATCTTGTCGTTCCTAGAGGAAAATCTTTTGCAAAGGCGTTGGAACTTGCAGAATCTATTAGCAGATTTTCTTTACAAGCACTTTCTTTTGCAAAGCGTTCAATTGATATTGGCTGCGAACAGCTACTTCCTGAAGGCTTAGTCACGGAAGCTGAAAATTTTGGCCATGTTTTTCAAACAAACGATGTAAAGGAAGGCGTTGAAGCGTTTATTCAAAAAAGAGAACCCCAATTTACCGATAAGTAAGCTATAAATTTTTTGGTTCCTCCAATGGAGAGAATCATAGGCTGCAATGTATTGAAAGGCAGCCATGTCTGTTTTTTAATATATTAGAAATTTTTCCACCTTAAGGATGAATGATTAGAGTGTGGATGTACATCAGTTTGAGCTTTAAAATATGCATATTCTAAGTCGGATAAAGTTAACTCAAAAAGGTGTTTTCCACCTTTTTTATATTGGTCAAGCTCAAGCAATTTACCAATTAAATCGTTTCGTCTTTTTTCAACTGAATCTCTTAATAAACTCATAATAAAATCCTCTCCCTTTTATAATATTTTTCAATAAATACCATTGAAAAGATAAGGAGAGGATTTTTTAGTTTGGTTGTGGTCGTAACCTCAACTTATCTTTCAAGCTGTAAGCTTGCAGGATTTAGCACAGTATTCTTATGAATCTGTTGCTGAGGTTTCATAGGGCCAGACCCTCCACCTCTCTTGATAAGCATTTCATATAAAATTTTTTCTTAACTATACCTTATAGTTTAAACCGATAATTCCGATGTGTCTACTGTAATTTATGCATAAAAATTAATTTTATGTGACATTTAATCACGAAGGGCATATATCTATAATTATCTAAAATCTGAATTTGGTAGGTTCTGTCCTTTACCGATTGAGATTTATTATTATCATTGAATGTTGACTGAAACACTCAACAATAAATGGAGGCGAGGCATTGAAAGTATCGAGTAAGGGAGAATACGCATTAAGAGCTCTACTTCTGCTTGGTAGCAATCAAGGAAAGGTATTAGGAATCCAGCAAATATCAGAAAAGACTTTAGTTAGCAATCAATATCTAGAGCAAATCTTACTTCAATTAAAAAAGCTAGGATATGTAATGAGTAAACGGGGAGCAAAAGGTGGTTACCAGCTATACAAGGAACCGAAGAATATTAATATTGGCGAAGTTATTCGGGATTTAGAAGGACCTTTGTCACCTATGAGTTGTGCTTCATTAACAAAATATGAACCTTGTCCCTTGGAAGCAGGTTGTCAATTAAAACCTTTATGGACCTTAGTGCGTGATACAATAGCCTATGTTTTAGAACGAACAACTCTTGAAGATTTGCTAAAAAATGAAATTGTAAAACTGGAAGGAGAGGATTTTGTTGTATTTAAAAGGCAATCTTGAAACCGAAGTAATGAAAAAAATTGCTAGTTTATTAGAAGGACTTGAGTTCGGGACGGTTCAAATAATCGTACATGATTCAAAAATAACCCAAATTGATCGATTAGAAAAACACCGAATTCCATTAAAAAAGACTGAAATAAAAAAGTAAGGAAAGTTATAGATTTTATTAATTGTTGCCAATCGGACCACCGAAGGCCCTTTAGTTCTTCCGTAAATAAAAGTTTGCGGATTACAACTAAAAGGGTTTTTTTGTTAGAAAAATTTCTTAATAATCAAAGGGGTATGAATGAAGATGAAGAAAATGATGATTTCAATGTTATCTTTGTTTCTAATTTTATCGGTAGTAGGTTGTTCCGCTCAACCTTCAACAACAAACAGTGAAGAAATTGAATTATTGAATGTGTCCTATGATCCAACTAGAGAATTGTATGAAGAATTTAATGAGAAATTTGCAGCCTATTGGGAAAAAGAAACGGGCCAAAAAGTAACAATTAATCAATCTCATGGTGGTTCTGGAAAACAATCACGATCTGTTATTGATGGATTGGAGGCAGATATTGTAACACTTGCTTTGGCATATGATATCGATGCAATAGCTGAAACGGGCAAGCTTGCAGAAAACTGGCAAGAAAGATTAGGAAATAATAGTTCTCCTTATACATCAACAATAGTTTTCTTGGTTCGGAAAGGGAATCCAAAAGGAATCAAAGATTGGGATGATCTTGTGAAAGATGGAGTCTCTGTTATTACTCCTAACCCGAAAACTTCCGGTGGTGCTCGCTGGAACTATTTGGCCGCTTGGGGATATGCTTTAGAACAATATAACAATGATACAGAAAAGGCTAAAGAATTTGTCAATAGTCTATTTAAAAATGTACCCGTTTTGGATTCAGGGGCACGTGCATCTACAACAACGTTTGTTGAAAGAGGAATCGGTGACGTATTAATTGCATGGGAAAATGAGGCATTTTTGGCTTTAAATGAGTTAGGAAAAGATGATTTTGAAATAGTGGTTCCATCTATTAGTATCTTGGCAGAACCACCTGTAGCGGTAGTAGACAAAATCGCTGAAAAGCATGGAACTGAGAAGGTAGCAAAAGCTTACTTGGAATATCTCTATACAGATGAAGGGCAGGAAATTGCAGCTAAACATTATTATCGTCCTCGATCTGAAAAAGCAGCTGAAAAGTATGCTGATCTATTTCCAAATATCAACCTCTTTACAATAGATGAAGTATTTGGTGGCTGGAAGAATGCACAAAAAACCCACTTTGATGATGGCGGAGTTTTTGATGAAATTTATCAACCGAAATAATAAAGGAGAGCTAAAAAGTGTATAAAAGGAAAAGCTACCATCGAGTTTTACCGGGTTTCGGACTTTCCATGGGATATACGATTGTCTATCTAAGTCTACTTGTTTTTATTCCTCTTGCAGCCTTATTTTTAAAAGCGTCAACTATGAGCTTTGCTGAATTTTGGAACACTGTAACGGATGAGAGAGTCGTAGCATCTTATCAATTGACCTTTAAAACTTCCTTGATTGCAGCTTTGGTCAACGCCATATTTGGCACTCTAATAGCGTGGGTTTTAGCAAGATATGATTTTTGGGGGAAACGATTTATTGATGCCATTGTTGACCTACCTTTTGCCCTGCCCACAGCTGTAGCCGGAATCGCTTTAACTGCAATATATGCACCAAACGGATGGATTGGTCAATTCTTTGAAAGTATAGGAGTTAAAGTAGCTTTCACACCTCTTGGAATAATGATTGCCCTAACATTTATTGGGCTTCCATTTGTTGTTCGTTCTGTTCAGCCGGTTTTACTCGATTTAAATCCACAATATGAAGAGGCAGCATCTACTTTAGGCGCAAATTCAATTCAAGTATTTATCAAGATCATCCTTCCAACCATATTCCCAGCAATCCTGACAGGTTTCGCCCTTGCTTTTGCAAGGGCTTTAGGGGAATACGGTTCAGTTGTATTCATTTCGGGTAATATGCCAATGAAAACGGAAATTGTCCCATTACTGATTATTACAAAACTAGAACAATATAATTATGCAGGTGCAGCTGCAATTGCAGCCGTCATGCTTATTTTTTCTTTCATTCTCTTATTTTTTATTAATTTTTGGCAGTGGAGGACTGCTAAAAAACATCAGACAACCTAGGAAAGGAGGCTAATTTATTTATGAGGAAGAACAATAGTCCCAGAAACAAGAATAATCTTACATCTAGAGAAAGTAATTCAAATAAATGGATTCTTATTACGATTGCCCTTTTCTTTTTAGGAATCCTTATTCTATTGCCATTAATCGTGGTTTTTACAGAAGCTTTAAGTAAAGGATTCAACTTGTATATTGCATCATTGACTGAGCGTGATGCGTTAAACGCCATTAAATTGACACTTGTCACAGCGGCAATCGTAGTCCCAATAAACACGTTGTTTGGGGTAATATCCGCATGGGCAATCACTAAATTTGATTTTAAAGGTAAAAATATGCTCATCACTTTAATTGATATCCCATTTGCTGTTTCTCCGGTAATCGCAGGATTAATATTTGTTCTCTTGTTTGGAGCCCAGGGAATTTTAGGTCCATTTTTAGAATCAAATAATATACAAATTATTTTTGCAGTGCCTGGCATCATTTTGGCAACTATATTTGTAACGTTACCTTTTGTTATTCGGGAACTACTGCCAATCATGCAAGAACAGGGAACAGAAGAAGAAATGGCTGCTACTACCCTCGGAGCGAATGGTTGGCATATATTTTTTCGTGTAACATTACCAAATATAAAATGGGCCTTGCTATATGGCGTTATTCTTTGCAATGCCCGAGCTATGGGCGAATTTGGAGCAGTATCAGTAGTTTCTGGACATATAAGAGGATTAACGAATACGATTCCTCTTCATGTTGAAATTTTATATAACGAATATAACTTTACTGCTGCGTTTGCGATTGCATCAATCTTAGCTTTGCTTGCGCTAGTAACCTTAGTTATTAAAGCTATAGTAGAATGGAAAACTAATAAAATCTAATAAAACTTTGAAATTCATTTTCTATCAATTTCATTGGAGGCTTCATAATGGAAATAAAAATTCAGGATGTTTCGAAAGTCTTTGGAACGTTTCGTGCTGTGAAAAATATCGATTTAGAGATACAAAACGGAAATTTTGTAGCTTTATTAGGACCATCCGGTTCTGGAAAAACTACATTGCTTAGAATTATCGCCGGTCTGGAGGGTTTGGAATCTGGAACCATTTTGTTTAATGGAAATGATTATACATTAAAATCGGTTAAAGAAAGGAAAATAGGCTTTGTTTTCCAAAATTATGCATTATTCAAGCATTTGACAGTTTTTAATAATATTGCTTTCGGATTAAAGGTTAAGCCGCGCAAAGTTCGCCCTTCTAATTTTGAAATTAAAGAAAAAGTAAATAACTTGTTAAAACTAGTTCAACTTGAACAGTTTGCAGAAAGATACCCTTCACAGCTTTCAGGTGGGCAGCGACAGCGTGTTGCATTAGCAAGGGCACTTGCTGTTGATCCAGAGGTTCTGCTTCTCGATGAACCCTTTGGAGCACTTGATGCAAAGGTACGAGAGGAGATGCGTCAATGGTTAAGACAAATACACCAAAAGTTAAACATAACAACAATTTTTGTTACTCATGACCAAGAAGAAGCTTTAGAAATGTCTGATAAAGTAGTGGTAATGAATAATGGACATATTGAACAAATTGGAACGCCTGAAGAAGTTTATCATTATCCTGCTAATGCATTTGTTTGTAGATTCTTAGGGAAAGTCAATACATTCAGAGGGGAGTCTTTATTACAGTATACAGATTCATCGGACAAAATTGAAAAAGGAGTTGGCTACATTAGACCACATGACATTGTTTTGCAAAAACGTCCCCTAGACAATCTTGTACCTTCGGAGATTACCCATATTCTTACAATTGGTTCAACCGTAAGAATAATATTAAGAAGGATCGATACTGACGAGTTATTTGAAACTGAGATGCTTACAAATCAATATAACGAGTTAGGTCATATAAATAAAGGCGACATCCTATATGCAGATTTTAAAAAAATAATATTTTTTTCTAACGATACAACAAATAATGCTTTTTCAGTTTAGGAAATAATATTTAATTTTTTATTTAGTGTTAGTGAAAAGGCTTTGAAAGTGATAGAGGCTAATCATACCACTGCGTATTATTTAAATCTATCTAGCTATCGTGAGTGTGTAGCAAGATGAATGTTACACTTCGCTCATTAAGGGTCTATCTTTGTGTGCGATTTAATTAAGGAGGAGGATGGACTTTCGAAAACGGTTCAACGACATGAAGTAATGAAAAACATGTATTCTGGGAGTACATTAATAAATGGATAGGGAAGTAGCTTCAAAAAACGAGATCACCTTAACTTTACATGTGGCTAATGGGTGGATAAAAAGAAAGGAAATACTTTAAAACTATCGAAAAATTACTGGAACATCAATCACATACTAGTCGGCAGTATTCTTCTAAAATATATGGATTAACTACAGTGAACCGTACCATAAGTAAATGAGGTTTTTAGAAAGTGTCAAATACTCTGTTTTACTATCTATTTAATATTTCAAGAAAATAAATGAGCAGGCAGATATGGGAGCCTGCTCATTTATTGTTTTTTTAATTAATGAAGTTAAATTTGTAGGGTTTTACGGCCTATTTGGATCAGCCTTTACCGATAAATAGATTCTTATTGTACTACCCTTTTTTAATTAGTTATATTGATAGTATAGTAAGGTTTTTGACTGAGTGAAAAAGAAACGATTTACGGTTTTGATTAATTTATTTCCGATGTTATCGATTATTGCATTTTTCAGTTTCATGGTATTGAACAATAAAAAAAAATCTTTGATGAACGGGGTGAGGGCGTTGTCAATTTTCCAGTATGAAGTTTTTTTAACAGTTGTTGAAAGTGGCAGTTTTACAAAAGCTGGTGAAAAACTAGGTTTGACTCAATCAGGGGTAAGCCATAACATTTCAACACTTGAAACAGAATTAGGAATTGTATTGCTTCTACGTAATCGGAATGGAATAGCCTTAACCGATGCAGGAGAGCGAGTTTTACCACATATTCGTCAGATACTTCATTATGAAAAAATGCTTGAGCAGGAAGCAGCACTTATTCAAGGAATCGAAGTAGGAAGCATAAAAATCGGTACCTTCCCTAGTTTTTCGTCAAGATTTCTCCCGGGTCTCATTCGTATCTTTATAAAAAAATATCCAGGTATCCAGATAGAGCTTTACGAAGGTGGCTATGGCGATATTAAAGAATGGATCTCTTTAGGAGCAATTGATATGGGTTTTTTAGCGCTCCCATCCAAGGAATTTGATACCATTCAATTATTCAAAGGCGAATTATTTGTTTTAGTACATGAAAGCCACCGAATGAACACACTTAAACGAGTACCGGTAAAATCAATACATAATGAGCCATTTATAATGCCGAAAGCAGGCTGTGATGTTTTAGTAAAGAGGCTTATAAGAGAAAATAACGTACATCTGAATGTGATTTTTGAAAAAGAAGATAACAATACAATCATTTCTATGGTTCAAGAAGGGCTAGGGATAACCATTATCCCTGAAATAGTCTTACCGAAAAACATTCCTAACACGAAAGTGATTCCGATTGAAACAGATTTGTATCGCGAAATAGGTATAGCCATAAAATCTATTAAGCTAGCGTCACCTTCAGTAAAGAAATTTATAGAGATTACAAAAGAAAAATTTAAACAAGACCAGCTTGAATAATAAGTTCTTTATAAGGAATCTATTTCAAGTTGATCTTGTTTATAAAGTTAAGATGCCACGAATGGTAATGGTTGCTGCTCCTGACACTTTGATGACTGGTCTTGATTCATGTGGGATGACCGACACGTAAAGCATTCCAGGTCTTCCAATTGCATTTCCTTGAGCGATTTTAAGATGTGTCGGTTCACTTGAAGGAATAATTCCTTCTAAATAAAGTAAACCAGCTAATGCTCCATTTGCAGCACCAGTAACAGGATCCTCAGGAATACCAATACCAGGTGCGAAATCTCTTGTATATAAATCATATTCTTTTGATGTGTTAAAAGTATAAAGATGTGTCGTACTGATATTATGTTCTTTATTATGCTTTCCTAAAGCCGCTAAGTCTGGAATTGCTTGGTCAATGTCAAATTGATCTTTAATTGGAACGAGTAAATGCCAGTTACCTGTATTAGCTAGTTTAATTGGGTAGTTTAGGTCGATACTTGTAACTTTGACACCAATTAGCTGACTAAGCTCTACAAGATCAATTGCGAAATCTTTGATTTTTGGAGTAACTTGTGTCATTACCACATCAATTAGGTTTCCATTTTCTTTATGCCAAATAACAGGTACATTACCAATGTTCGTTTCTAATACAATGCCTTCTTTTTTCTCTGCTAAACCAAACTCTGTCGCCAAAAGCCAGGTTAACCCAACTGTTGCATGTCCGCAAAAATTGATTTCTTCAACTGGAGTAAAAAATTTCACCTTATAATCTACCTCTTCATTGTTTGAAGGTAGTAAAAATACAGATTCAGGTAAATTTAGCTCTTTTGCAATACTTTGCATTTCATCTTCAGTTAATCTTTCAGCATCTAACACTACGCCTGCTGTATTACCTCCAAATTTTTCGGTTGTAAAAGCATCTACATGATAAACTCTGATTTCTCTCATCTTTTATTAACTCCTTTCAAACAATTCTTAATACCTCCATACTATGCCTTGATGTTGCATTAGTAAAATGAATCTTTTTTATGTAATAAATCGAAAATACTAATGCAATTTAAACCTCAATTAGAATTATTAGGGAGAACCGTATCAGATGTAAATGAGGTTTTTCTAATTTGTTATGCATAGTTACAAAAAGGATGAGACTTATCTAAATCAGTGATATCTCATCTTTTTTGTTTTGGCTATAAAAGGTTAGAAAAACAATAATAGTGAAGTTGAAAAAATGGATCAGCTTTATAGGACTTAGAATAGAAGTTTTAGATAGAAAATAAAACTTCCTTTCTAAGTTCAAGCTTTCGATATACAAGCGCAATCAACATTGCTGGTAGGGTACAAACTATCATCCCGATAAAGGCAAATCTTGGCTCAATTTCGTATAAATAACCCCCGAAAATTGTAAACACTGCAGTGCTCCAGCTAAGTGCAAGGGCTGAGTATATGCCTTGTGCTTTCGGTATCTGTGCGAGTGGAATGTTGTTGGTTAAGTATTTCATAAAGGCATAATGCGCCATAGCAAATGAGAATGCATGTAAAGTTTGTGCGATACAGAAAACAATAACATTCGGAAAGGCAAACACTAATATCCAACGTAGGGAAGAGCCAATTGCGGCTAACATCAAAAGTGTGCCTGTTGAAAATCTATTAAAGCTTTTATCTGCAAGTGAAAAGAAAATGATTTCTGCTATCACGGCAATGTTAATAATCAGACCAATTAGATATATTGGTGCATGGATATCTTGTAGAAAAATATAGCCATAATTGTAATAAGTAGCATGTGCAGCTTGAAGTAAAATGACAATAATAAGTACTAACATAAAATGTTTGATGCGAAATAGATGTAACATACTTACTTTTTGTGTCTGATCTACTTGTGGCTTTTTAGATAAAATATCAGGCGCACTCATAAAACTAAGACACAAAAATCCAATTATACCGAGCAATAGTGCCCAGAAAATAACTTCATCTCCAAACATTCCTGTAAAAATGGTTAAAATTATGCCGACTGAGACAAATCCAATGGATCCCCATCGACGACTTCTTCCATAGTGTATTAACTGTTTACTTTGCACAAGGACACTAGCAGCACTATCTAAAGCTGGCATCAAAGTTGGATAAAATATGTGTAAAACAATCGTTACTATTAGTAAACTAGCAAAGGAACTTGCCGGAATATAACAAAGAAGTGCAACCAGTGTGCCGATTCCTGCCACATTTAATTGAATTTTATGGCTAAATCTCTCTGATAAATAAGGAAATGCAAATAATGTGGACAGGCCTCTTGCGATTAAACCGAGGCTCATGATTAAACTAGCTTCTGAGACTGTAATTCCTTTTGTAAAAATCATCCAACCTGACCAATAAGGTAGAAAAATACCCCATGTCATAAAAAAACTAAAAAAATGTGTACTCATCCAACGTTGTGTATTCATACTTACCCTCCTTATTGATCGCATGATATCATGGAATATATAGAATTAATATGAGATATCTCATGTTTTTGAGGTGGAGTATGGAAATTTACAAAGGTGAGAAGAAACGGCTGTATTTGGAAAATAACTCAATAGCACATCTATTTTCCTTTCAAGTTGAAGAGTTTATAGAAGTGCACGAATATCAACGTGGTGAATGGATTATTCAAGAGGGAAGGAGACCGGATTTTTTATTTTATGTAACGGAAGGAAAAGCAAAAATATATGTAACACATCAAAATGGGAAAGTATCTTTAATAAATTTTATTAGTGCAAATGACTACATTGGGGAGATGGAATTATTAAATGATGTGTACTATACAAAGGGAATTCAAGTATCAACGAAGACTATTTGTTTTGCACTTCCATTTTATCGATATCGCGCAAAATTACTTGGGGATACAAAGTTTCTACGTGAATTAACTAAGTTATTAAGTGTAAAAGCAACACTTATGGCAGCAAAGTATTCACAGAGCCTCGCTTTCCCTCTTGAAAATAGGCTTGCCGATTTTATTTTGCAAACTGCTGATGAAGGGATTTATAGGGAGAAACACGTAATAGTTTGTGATTATTTAGGTGTATCTTATCGGCACCTATTGCATGTACTTACAAAATTTTGCGATAAAAATTACCTGCAAAAGGAAGGTCGGAACTACCAAATTAAACAACACCATTCCTTGTATGAACTTGCCGAGGTGTTGAAAAATAAATAACTATATAGATAAAAGGATATTGTTCAATCACCAAATAGGAAAAGTTAAATACTCATTTAGATACATTATGATTAACCGTATCATAAGTAAATTATTACCTAAAATAATAACAAGAATTTTTAAAAAACTTATTGACAATTAAAGGTGTTCCATGTAACTTATTAAGTACAATTAAATTATCGATGAATTCTTATCCAGAGAGGTGGAGGGACTGGCCCTTTGAAGCCTCGGCAACAGACTAGTTAGTACTGTGCCAAATCCTGCAAGCAAAGAGCTTGAAAGATAAGAAGAGAAGATTAAATTTAAACTTTAAACTCTCTTCTTTGGTGAAGAGGGTTTTATTTTTTGCCAAAATTACGTGCTCATTGGTCAATTAGGGCATTGAATGAATAGGGGGGATGGGAAAGTATGGCTCCGTAACTAGAAAGATTACATATAAAAAAATACTATGCCGATTAGACAACTAAAGGCATCTTTATCCAATAGCTTCTTTTGATGATATTGGAATAAGGATGCCTTTTTTTCTTGTCTTTTTTAAAGGGGATTCGTTTTCTAGGAGTAAAACTTTGGGTCATTAAAAGTGACCATAAACAGAGGGGGATTACAAGTTGATTAAGTTTGAGGAAGTAAGTAAGGTTTTTAGTTCCGGTGGGAAAGAGATACAAGCGGTAAAAGATATTTCCTTAACAATTTCAAAAGGAGAAATCTTTGGGGTGGTTGGATTTAGTGGTGCTGGTAAAAGTACATTGCTCCGACTCGTTAATTTACTGGAACGTCCTACGTCTGGAAGGGTATTGGTTAACGACTTAGACATTTCTAGTATTTCTCAAGCAAATCTACGGAAATTACGAAGAAAAATAGGGATGATCTTTCAATCTTTTAATCTTTTTAACTCACGTACAGTATATGGAAATATCGCTTATCCTTTAAAACTTGCTAAGATGCCGAAACAGCAAATTGACAACCGTGTGAAAGAATTACTTCAATTTGTTGGTTTGCAAGAT
The DNA here is from genome assembly GCF_036962705.1 of Bacillus sp. JJ1562. Classification (NCBI taxonomy): domain Bacteria; kingdom Bacillati; phylum Bacillota; class Bacilli; order Caryophanales; family Bacillaceae; genus Bacillus; species Bacillus sp. JJ1562. The sequence continues at coordinate 41,317 of NZ_JBALOQ010000022.1, read as the reverse complement.
AAGGCAGATCAATACCCAGAGCAGCTCTCGGGTGGACAAAAGCAAAGAGTCGGTATTGCAAGAGCGCTTGCGACATCACCAGACATTCTTATTTGTGATGAAGCGACTTCTGCGTTGGATCCCGAAACAACAGGAGAAATCCTTCAATTATTACGTAAGGTTAATGAAGAGTATAATATTACAATTTTGCTTATTACTCATGAGATGCATGTAATCCGTAGTATTTGTCATCGAATGGCCGTTATGGAAAATGGATCTGTGATTGAAGAAGGAAATGTTTATGATATATTTTCGAACCCACAATCAAAAACGACGAAAAACTTTATTAGTTCTGTGTTAAACGACAAGCTTTCTAGCAAACTTTTAGAAAAATTGCGCAATAACCATTCAGGAAATTTGTATCGTGTGATTTTTTCAGGTGGTGCTTCTAGTGAGCCAATACTGTCACGAGTAACGAGAAAGCATGGGATTGATTTCAATATTATTTACGGAAGCATTAACGAGTTACAGGATCAATTGTTTGGTAGTTTAATTGTTGAGTTTCAGGGTTCCGATCAATTAATTCAGCAAGTAATCAATGAACTTGAACAAATTGTTGAAATAAGGGAGGTGATTAACCATGAGAGTTGATTGGAGTACATTTTGGCCTCGTATTGTCGAAGCAACTGGTGAAACGATTTTGATGGTAGTTTTTACGTTAGTTTTTTCAAGCATTATTGGTATAGCAATGGGGGTGCTCTTTTTTGTCACACGTAAAGGGAACATATTGGAAAATAAATATATATTTCTCGTACTTAACTTATTAGTGAATATTGTTCGTCCAATCCCTTTTATTATTTTGCTTGTTGCACTCAGTCCCTTAACTCGGGCAGTAATGGGTACAACGATTGGAACGGCAGCAGCAATTTTCCCTATGACAATAGCTGCATGCTTTGCGGTTGCTAGGATAGTAGAGAGTAACCTTGTCTCGATTGAACCAGGAATTATTGAAGCTGCACAGGCTATGGGTGCAAGCCCAGCCCGCATAATATTTGGCGTACTTATACCTGAGGCTTTGGGTCCTCTGATTCTTGGTCTCACCTTTGTTACTGTTGGGCTTGTTGATTTCTCAGCAATGGCCGGAACAGTTGGTGGTGGCGGATTAGGTGACCTAGCAATGACATATGGTTACCAGAGGTTTGATACATCGGTAATGATTGTCACAGTTGTTATATTAATACTACTCGTTCAAATCGCACAGTTTTCGGGGAACTTTTTATCTAGATTCTTTTTACGAAGATAATTTTTTAAAAAAGGAGAGAGTTTTATATGAAAAAGAGATTGATTATTTTCTTATCCATGGTGGTTTTAATTTCAATACTTACAGCGTGCAATAATAGTACATCCGGAAAATCCAATGAGGTAGTAAAGATTGGTGTAACAGGTGCTGATGGACCTTATTGGAAGCTAATAGAAGAAAAAGCAAAGGAAAAAGGTATCATAATTGAGTTAGTAGAGTTTTCCGATTACATTCAGCCTAATAATGCTTTAGCAAATGGAGAGATTGACATGAATTCTTTCCAACATCTTGCTTTTCTAGGTCCTGCTAACGTAGAGAATGGTTTTAAAATTGTTCCGATTGCTTCGACGACAATTAACCCAACAGGTATTTATTCTGAAAAACATGATAATTTATCAGACATACCAGATCGTTCACAAATAGCGGTTTCAAACGACCCTGCAAACCTTGGAAGAGGCTTAATTTTATTAGAAGCTGCAGGATTAATTGAGCTAAAAAATGGTGTTGGTATTTACGGAACTCTAGATGATATTGCGAAGAACCCGAAAAACCTAGAAATCGTTCCAGTCGTTTCTCAACAAACTGCACAGGCGCTTCAGGATGTTGCCGCATCTCTAATAAATAATGGTATTGCTGGTCAAGCAGGATTGAATTTTAAGGATGCGTTATTATATGACGATCCAGAAAGTGAAGAAGCAAGACCATATGTTAATGTATTTGCTGTTCGCGAAGAGGATAAAGACAATGAAACATACAAAACGATTGCAAAGCTATACCAGGAAGCTGACGTTAAAGAGGCTGTCATAGCAGATACGAATGGAGGAAGTATTGTCGTTGATATTCCTGCTGAAGATCTTCAAAAGACTTTAAAGCAGTTAGAAGAAAGCATTAAGAATAGCCAATAATTAGGTAAAATCAAGTACTTATAGGTTTATTAATTAATGAAAAGGAAGTGAGACAAATTTGGTAAAACAAATACGATTAAATGCATTTGATATGACGAGTGCTATGCATAATTCACATGGGCTTTGGAAGCATCCAAATAGTAAGAGACATATTCGATACAAGGATTTGGACTATTGGATAGACTTAGCCAAATTATTGGAACGAGGGAAGTTTGATGCGGTGTTTTTTGCAGATGTGCTAGGTATTTATGATGTTTATCAGCAAAGTAAAGATCCATCCATTCGTGACGGAGTTCAGGTACCATTGAATGATCCAGCTTTTGTTGTACCAGCGATGGCAAGTGTAACTGAACATCTTTCTTTTGCAGTGACAGTAAGTACTACCTATGAGCATCCGTTCGGCCATGCTAGGAGGTTTTCTACCTTAGACCATCTAACAAAGGGAAGAGTTGCGTGGAATATCGTGACTTCCTATCTTCCTAATGCTGCGAGGAATTTCGGTTTACCAGAAATGCTCAAGCATGATACACGCTATGAATTGGCTGATGAGTTCTTGGAAGTCTCTTATAAGCTATGGGAAGGGAGCTGGGAGGATAATGCGGTCATAGAGGATGCTGCTAAAGAAATCCTAGTAGATCCATCAAAAGTACATGAGATAAATCATATAGGTGAGTATTTTTCCGTAGAAGGCCCTCATTTAAGTGAGCCTTCCTTACAACGTACTCCCGTTCTTTATCAAGCAGGTACTTCTGAACGTGGCAAGGAGTTTGCAGCCAAACATGCGGAATGTGTATTTGTTGGAGGAACAGTGGATAAAATTAAATCTTCTGTTCAGGATATCCGACAAAAAGCACAAAAGTATGGTCGAAACCCTGACCATATTAAGGCATTTACTTTTTTGAATGTAATTGTAGCTGAGACCACAGAACAAGCAGAGGAAAAGTATCAGGAATTAGCTAGGTATTGGAGTGCTGATGCTGCAAAAGCCCAATATGGTGGATCTAGTGGTTACGATTTATCACAGTATACGGACTTAGACAGTGCTTTTGAATATAAACATACCGAACATGGACAATCAAGAGCTGCTTCCCTTACAAAAGATGCACCTAAAAAACTAACAGTCAGGGAGGTATTAAACCGATTTGAAACAATAGATCGGAACCATGTACTAGTGGGAAACCCGCGAGAAGTGGCTGATGCGATTCAATTTCAATTCGAAGAGAGTGGTGTAGATGGATTTAACCTAGCTCATCTTGTCACACCGGAAAACCTAAAGGAATTTGTTGATTTGGTCATTCCTGAATTACAGAGACGAGGAATCTACAAAACAGAATATGAACAGGGAACCTTTAGAGAAAAGTTATTTGATTACGGAAGTAGTTTATTACCAAACGATCATCCGGGAAGTCAATATCGGAAGGCAGCCATATTAGAAGGGAAGTAACATATATTTTTTTATAAGGATAGGGAGTATTTATGGAATATAAAACAATCGGAGATACTGGTATTTACGTATCAGAATTGTGTTTCGGTACAATGTCTTTTGGTGGAGTTGCAGACGAAAAAACATCTGAGGCGATGTTTAATCGGTGTAGGGAAGTTGGGATAATTTTTTTTGATACAGCTAATATTTATAATAATGGAAGGTCAGAAGAAATACTTGGTAAGTGTATAGCCGATTGCCGTGATGACATTGTTTTGACATCTAAGGTCGGTCTTCCTTCTGGGGTTGATAGAAACGTAGGAGGCACTTCAAGAAGAAATATTTTTCTTTCTATTGAAAAAACTCTAAAGCGTTTGGGAACAGATCGAATTGAATTTTACTTCCTCCATCGGTTCGATGATAAAACCGATATCGAGGAAACACTGATTGCTTTAGATGATTTACAAAGACAAGGGAAGATACTATATCCTGCGGTTAGTAATTGGGCAGCATGGCAAATTGCAAAAGCCCTTGGTATATCCGAACGAAAAGCTTTAGCTAAATTTAAACTAATTCAACCGATGTATAATCTAGTGAAAAGACAAGCGGAAGTTGAGATACTACCGCTATCTCAATCGGAGAAACTTGGGGTCATTAGTTATAGCCCATTAGGTGGAGGACTCCTAACCGGAAAGTATGGAAAAGCAAAGAAGCCCAAGGAAGGCAGGTTAATAGAACAACAAAATTATCAACTAAGATACGGGCAAGAGAATTATTATGAAATTGCTGATCGATTCACACAATATGCAAATGAAAATGGGTATAATCCAGTTTCTCTTGCGGTTGCTTGGGTGAAAGGAAATCCGAGTATTACAGCGCCTATCATTGGGGCGAGGAACTTAGAGCAGTTGGAACCATCGCTTGATTCTATTAATATCTCTTTAAAAATGAATCAGTGGGAAGAAATTGCATCCTTAGCAATTACTCCACCATTAGCAACAGACCATAATGTGGAGGAAGAAATAGTTAAGAGTAGATAGGATAAGAAAAACCTGTAGACGTAAGCCAAGCTACAGGTTTTTCTTGTTTTTGTGGAAATAACACACAATTCTAGTAAGAAACTGAGTAAAGGACTTGGTTCTGAATGTGGCTAGATGTTTGAGCCAACTTCACAATATACATTTTTGTGAGCATACGAGAGATAATTGAATCTAACTGAGGGAGCTTAATAAGAGTTTATTAATGAAGTGGGAGAAAATAAAGTTGATAAGTTAATGTGAGTTAATAAAAAGGGAAATGGTAAAGGACTTATCTATACTGTCTTTCCTTTGTCTTGAAAATAATAAAAAACTATATAAAAGAACCTTGCATATATTGAATACAGAATAAAAAGTGTAAGGTGTGAAACAAATGATCACAGCCACCATTGGAAGTAAAACCTTTCGATTCCCGGAAACCCTTGAAGAATATTTTCAACCATTCCGTTCACATGTGATTGGATTGAACCAAGATTTTGATTCCCCCAATGGAAAAAAGAAAATCATTTATGCCGACTGGACAGCAAGTGGGCGATTATATCAGCCTATCGAAAAAAAAATATCCGAGGATTTTGGACCTTTTATGGCGAATACCCATACAGAGTCGAATATAACCAGTTTAATGATGACTGGGCTATACAAGGAGTCAAAAACAATTATTAAGGAACATGTTAATGCAGATAAACATGATGTAGTAATCTTAGATGGTTTTGGGATGACTTCGGTGGTAAATAAACTACAAAGAATCTTAGGGTTAAGAGTACCAGAGATTTGGAGAAAACATCTGCAACTTCCAGAAAGGGAAAGACCAGTCATTTTCATAACCCATATGGAGCATCATTCAAATCAAACATCCTGGCTCGAAACACTTGGGGAAGTCATTTTGATAAACCCGGATAGGGAAGGAAAGGTGGACTTAAATCATCTAGAACAACTGCTTAATATTTATAAGGACCGCCAACTGAAAATAGGTTCTTTTACAGCATGTTCAAATGTAACAGGAATTCAAACCCCTTATCACAAACTTGCCAAGCTTATGCATCAACATGGAGGACTTTGTTTTGTTGATTTTGCAGCATCAGCACCATACGTCGAGATCAATATGCATCCCGAAGATCCGCTTGAGAAACTTGATGCGATATTTTTCTCACCACATAAGTTCTTAGGCGGTCCAGGAACAAGTGGAGTATTGGTCTTTGATTCGAGAATTCACACAAATAAAGTCCCAGATCATCCCGGCGGAGGAACGGTGTTATGGACCGATCCTTGGGGGGAACACATTTATTTCGATGACGTAGAGATGCGAGAAGATGGCGGTACTCCGGGGATTCTACAGGCCATTCGGATAGCACTATGTATGAATTTGAAAAGTAAAATGGGAATAAAAAATATTTTAAAAAGAGAAAAAGAACAGCATAGTCTTTTATTTTCCCATTTGGAAAAGTTTCCAGAGGTTCATATATTAGCAGGAAATATTAAGGATAGAATCGGTATAGTCTCGTTTTATATTGAAACCATTCATTATAATTTAATTGTTCGTCTTTTAAACGACAGATATGGTATACAGGTAAGAGGGGGATGTTCATGTGCTGGAACATATGGTCATTATCTTTTAAATATCAATAAAACCACTTCCAAACAAATTTCTGAAAAAATTACTCATGGAGATATGTCTACTAAACCTGGGTGGGTCCGATTTTCAATACATCCAATTATGACAGATGAAGAAATACTAACTTTTATTAAGGCGATAAGGGAAATTATAGATAACATTGATGAGTGGAAAAAGGACTACGTTTATGATCCAGCAAGTAATGATTATTTTTATATCCACCATCTTCGTGAAGATATGTCGCCATTTTTTCGATTTAAATGATTTATTCAAGAAACGGATGCTTTAGTTCAATAAGGAAATTTTGATTTTTAGTATAAGCGTTTGGTTTTCTTTCCAAGCGCTTATTTATTGTATAAAAATAAGAGAGACAAATATTAGATGAGAAGATTAAGCACTTTTATGTCTTTTATTTCAGTACTTTTCGTGTCGCTCGTCATGGTAGGTAGGTATCTAGTCTAACTAACTATTTAACTTTCATTCTAGTTTACATAATATCTATTCTAGGAAGTTAGTTAAAGTAAACAAAATTATAACAATCGATGCTATAATTAAATTAACTCAAATTATTTTCCTTTTATCAATCTATATAGTAAACGAATCTTATAGCACGTCAAATTGCAAATTTAGCCCAGGAGTTGTTCTACATATGCCTTATGAAAGCAAAATTAGACCGCATAATGCTGATCGTGTTACCAAAAATACGACAATTAGCCGCAGTTTACTCGATCAAATTAAAGAAATTGCAAATCACAAACAAGTTCCGATTAATCAATTACTGGCTGAAGGAATTGATTACGTTCTAAATACTTATAAGAAAACTAAAGAATTTAAAACTCCAGTCAAACCTAAGGATCGAATTCAAATGGGCACAACATTTAGTAATATCCAATATGAATTGCTAAAAGTTCGTGCACGAAGACTTAATACACACGCAAATACTTTAATCGAAATTGGAATGGAATTTATTATTGAAAAATATAAAAATGATTAATTCCAACCCTCCCTCATATTATTGATTATTTTAGTTTACATAACATTATTATAATAAACCAATATCATTTTTCATTACCTCGTATACTTAACCTCAACTAAACTTCCCTTGAACTTCTATCAATTCTTCCAGCAGCTCCTCCATCTCTGAATGACTAATCCTCACTGGCATTTGGTCATTCAACGTAATAAAATGCTCCTGTTCCCCACTTTCTACTTTTTTCACTAAATAATTGCAAATCGCCTCAAGCCTCTCTCTACTTATTACAGATTGCGTTTGCAGATGCTTAAATTGTGTTAAAACATATACACCTTCTTCAATTTCACCAGCAATCAGTCTGTTCTCTTCCATATAATATGCCTCCTTATCTAATGTTAAATTGCTCTTCCTCCCTTCTATTTATTACAACTAATCCATTTAAATAATTGAATCTTTTTACCTTTTCTAGTATGTTTTTAATATCTGATGTCGAAAGGATCGAGTACAAGAATGACAAATAAGCTATATTATGAAAATCCTTATTTAACAAGATGGACAACTACAATTACCAATATTATACCAAAGGATGATTACTTCCTCGTTAGCCTAGCGGAAACGGCATTTTATCCTGATGGCGGTGGGCAGCCCTCTGATACAGGATTGATTGATACTATTAAAGTATTGGACGTCTTTCAGGAAGATGGTGAAGTATACCATAAACTCCCCCATCCCCCAGAAAATACGACAGTTGAATGTCAGATTGATTGGGAGCTAAGATATGACCACATGCAGCAGCATACAGGTCAACACTTGCTGTCAGCAATTTGTATTGATGAATATGATGCACACACAACAAGCTTTCATTTAGGAAAAGACATCGTTTCAATAGATTTAAGTGTTCCAGAATTTAGTGATGATCAGCTTTTACAAATTGAAAAACAGGTGAATAAAGCAATATATGAAAACCGAGAAATTAAAACATATTTTGTTTCAAAGGAGAAAGCTGACACCCTTCCGCTTCGAAAAATGCCTGATGTTGAAGGAGATGAAATGCGGATTGTTGAGATTGAAGGAATTGATACATCTGCATGTGCGGGTACTCACGTATCGAGAACCGGTGAATTAGGATTAATGAAGCTATTAAAAACTGAAAAAAATAAAGGAAATACACGGGTTTACTTTATTTTTGGAGGTAGAGCACTTAAAGATTATCAGACTACACATTCGATATTAACGACCTTAGCCAACCAATATAGTACAAATCGCGAGGGTCTCATTGAAAAAATCAACAAAATAGAAGTTGAAAACAAACAATATCAAAAAGAAATTGAAGAATTAAAAGGAAAAATGAATCAATTTCTTGCACGGGAATTAATTCAATCTAATGAAGGCCCTATGATTATCAATACTTTCGAGGATAAAACTTTAAAAGAAATTCAAGGAATTGCAAAACAAATCAATGAATTATCTAATCAATGTGTGATTTTTACGACACTACTTGAAAATAAGCTGCTTATCTCACATAATGGCTCCGTTCCGGTTCATTGTGGTCAATTACTCAAACAAGAATTAAAAAATTACCATGGTAAAGGTGGCGGCAACAATACCACTGCCCAGGCTGCTTTTGATAACTTAAGCGACCTTGAAGCATTTAAAAACCTTCTAGAAACAAAAATAAAAGAAACGATTTAAGAGAAAAAGCTACCCCTAAAGGTAGCTTTTTTTCTTAAAATTTATCCGATTTTAAGCCAAAGTTGATCACTCCAGCTTTTGTTAGTGAATCGTAAAGGATGACTAGAAGCGGTCCAAGTAGTAAACCAACAATCCCGATTATTTTAAACCCTAAATACATACTAATTAGCGCAGCTAACGCACTTATACCGAAGCTTTGCGAATAAACCTTTGGTTCGATAATTTTTCGAATCACAGTGATGAGTACAAACAGAATCAATAATCCTACCCCAAGCTTGGTGTTCCCGTTAATTAACACAAAAACGGCCCACGGAACAATGAAGGATCCAGTCCCTAGTATAGGTAGCAAATCGACAAGAACAATGAGCAAGGAGAGAATTAAAAGATACTTTACATCTAAAATCCAAAGTCCAACATAAGTGATGATAAATGTTATGCCACTAAGTACGATTTGTGCTTTTAAAAAGCCGATAAATATCTTTTTCAATTGAGTCGTTACGATTTTTATTTTTTCAATTGAACTCTCCTGTAGCATATCTTTAAGCTTATTTTTAATTGTAGGAAGATCGTTCATGAAAAGAAAAGCTGCAACTAAATACACAATTAGCTCTAATAATAGTTGTGGAAGACTCGAAACAAATCCAAAAGTTCCCTCTGTTATATTCCTAGCTACAACAATCAATAAATCCTGGAAGGAATACAGAGTATTCATGATTGAATCCATAACTTCCTTTGGTAAATCCTCAAAATAAGTTTCAAATTTTTGAAAGGTCGCAATAATTTGGTCTGTATCAATACTTGAAACATAAAATGGTATATTTTTCACAATCGTAATCAATTGATTAATAATCACATTGACTAATAAATAACCCAAAAACAATACGAATACCATAAAAACGACAAACGTCACCGTAACAGAATAGATTCTTTTAAATCGATAATTTGTAATTAGTAAATTGACAATTGGCTCCAATAATAGAGCGGTTAAAAAGGCTAAAATTAATGAAATTGACATTGGTAATAAATACAATGCAGCAACTAGTGCGATTACAAGGATAATATTTCTTTTATTAATATATTTTTTAATCATTTTCGCAATATTACCTACTCTCTACCTGTTGAATCCGACATCCTTATAAAATTATTGTACAGTAAAGCAGCCATATTTAAAATATAAATATTTTTCGAAATTGAGACATTTGATTTGACAACTTTTTATTGACAAAGAACAGCTACCATTTAGTAGCTGTTCTTTCGTATCTTTATTTTATTTCGTCATTCGTTTTCTTCTTGCGTGACAATCCACGTATCGATTACTTCTCCCGCTTCATCTGTATCGACTACAAACGAACCATTGCTATATCGATCATTTGGACGTAACGAATTTGCTTCGACAGATTCAATTTTTCCATTTTGTGTTTTAAGGAAAATTTCATCTAAATTCGTAACAAAATGTGCTCCTGCAACGCGATGTGGGTGATTTTTTAACTCACGAAGCATGACTAATCCACGTTTTGCACGGGTTGCTTTTTCAAATTCTGAGATTTTCATTTTCTTAACTGCACCACGTTGTGTAACAATGCTTAATTCAGCTGGTGTAGATGGAGGAATGACATTTCCAGCGACAACATAATCATCGTCTTTTAGATTAATTCCTTTAACCCCAGCTGCTCTTTGACCAACAACATTTACTTCTTCTTCCCCAAACCAAAGTCCATAGCCTAAATGTGTAACTAAGAAGACATCCATGTTTCCATTTGTGATGTAAACATTTACGACTTCATCGTCATTTTTTAGATTAATCGCAACAAGTGGTTTTGAATATCTCTGTGCTTTATACAACGAAAGCTCTGATTTTTTCACCATTCCTTTTTTCGTAATGAAAAGAAGATATTCTGGCAGCTCAAAATTCGTAACAGGGTATGCCTCAATAATGAACTCGTCGCGGTCTATACTTATAATATTGGTGACATGCTGGCCAAGGTCCTTCCACCTTATATCAGGAAGCTCGTGTACTGGAATATATAAGAAGTTCCCTTTGTTTGTAAAAAGTAATAAAGTGTCCGTTGTATTGATTTCAAACTGGCGTAATAGTCGATCTGTATCCTTCATGCCAAAATCAAGGCCATTTGATGCGGCATATGATCGAGGGCTTGTTCGTTTGACATAGCCGTCCTGGGTCACTGTTACGATTACATCCTCGGATGGAATCAATACCTCAAGATTAATTTTAATCTCTTCAATCTCATCTTCAATTTTTGAACGGCGATTATCGGCATACGTCTTTTTCACACGCTTTAGGTCTGTTTTAATAACTTGTAAAAGCTTACTTTCATTTTGAAGAATTTCAACTAATTCGCTAATCTTTTTGTTTAACTCCTCAAATTCCTGCTGTAGTGCTGTAATGTCTGTGTTTGTTAAACGATATAGTTGCAAGGAAACAATCGCTTCCGCTTGTGGTTCTGTAAATTCAAATTTATGGATTAAGTTATTTTTTGCATCCTTTTTATCTTTTGAAGCACGAATTGTTGCAATGACTTCATCTAAGATTGATAAAGCTTTAATAAGACCTTCAACCACATGTTGACGTTCACGTGCTTTTGCCAATTCATAATGTGATCGATTGGTAATAACCTCTTTTTGATGGTTAATATACGCATCCAAAATCATCGGTAAACTCATCAATACTGGTCTTCTATCTAAAATCGCAACCATGTTAAAGTTATACGTTACTTGGAGATCAGTATTTTTATAGAGGAAATTTAAAACTCCATGTGCATCCGCGTCTTTTTTTAGTTCTATGACGATTCTTAGGCCTGTTCGGTCTGTTTCATCACGGACTTCGCTTATCCCTTCCACTTTACGGTCTAAACGAATCTCGTCAATCTTTTTAACCATATTAGCTTTATTCACTTCATAAGGAATTTCAGTAACGACAATTTGTTGTTTTCCACCACGAAGATCCTCAATATCCGCTTTTCCACGTACAATAATTTTTCCTTTTCCGGTTTCATAGGCTTTTTTAATGCCATCAATTCCTTGGATAATACCGCCCGTTGGAAAATCAGGACCTTTAATCACCTGCATAAGGTCATCGACTGTTGAATTTGGATGATCGATTCGCTTAATGACACCATCAATCACTTCACCAAGATGATGTGGTGGAATATCAGTAGCATATCCTGCTGAGATTCCAGTTGAACCATTTACAAGTAAATTAGGAAAACTAGCTGGTAATACAACGGGTTCTTTACTCGTATCATCAAAGTTTGGAATGAATTCAACTGTGTTTTTCTCGATATCACGTAAAAGCTCGGAAGCAAGGCTTGAAAGTCGTGCTTCCGTATAACGCATCGCTGCTGGTGGGTCACCATCATTACTACCGTTATTTCCGTGCATTTCAACCAAGACATTCCGAACCTTCCAGTCCTGGCTCAAACGAACCATCGCATCATAAACAGATGTATCGCCATGTGGATGGTAGTTACCAATTACGTTACCAACTGTTTTAGCCGATTTACGGAATCCTTTGTCTGAAGTATTTCCTTCAACATGCATCGCGTACAGAATACGTCTTTGCACTGGTTTTAGTCCATCCCTTGCGTCTGGTAATGCACGCTCTTGAATTATATATTTACTATATCTACCAAAGCGATCACCAATTACATCCTCAAGAGGTAAATCACGAAATTTCTCTGCTTGTACCATCTATCTGTTACTCCCCTTCTACTACCGATAAATTTTCATTGTCCAATATATTCGAATCATCTTCAAGACCAAAGGCAACATTGGATTCAATCCACTTACGTCGCGGTTCTACCTTATCACCCATCAGTGTTGTTACTCTACGCTCTGCTCTTGCTCCATCATCGATCCGGACTCTAATTAACGTTCTCGTTTCGGGGTTCATGGTTGTATCCCATAGTTGATCAGCATTCATTTCTCCTAAACCTTTATAGCGCTGAATCATATATCCTTTTCCTATTTTGTTAATTGCACCCTGTAACTCATCATCACTCCATGCGTACTCAATGACTTCCTTCTTACCTGCTCCTTTACTTACCTTATAAAGTGGTGGAAGGGCAATATAGACCTTTCCTGCTTCAATTAATGGCTTCATATAACGGTAAAAGAACGTTAATAGCAAGACTTGAATATGCGCCCCATCGGTATCAGCGTCCGTCATAATAACGATTTTGTCATAATTGATATCTTCAACAGTAAAATCTGCCCCAACACCACCGCCGATAGTATGGATAATTGTATTGATTTCTTCATTTTTAAAAATATCAGCAAGCTTTGCTTTTTCCGTATTGATGACCTTACCTCTAAGAGGAAGAACCGCTTGGAATCGACGGTCACGACCTTGTTTCGCTGAACCCCCTGCGGAATCACCTTCAACTAAGTAAAGTTCATTTTTGTCAGGGTTTCGAGATTGAGCAGGAGTTAGCTTACCACTTAACAATGTTTCAGATTTCTTACGTTTTTTTCCACTTCTAGCTTCTTCTCTTGCTTTTCGAGCAGCCTCTCTTGCTTGAGAAGCTTTGATTGCTTTTTTTACAAGAAGTGTACTTACATCTGGGTTTTCCTCAAGGAAATATGAAAGGTTTTCGGACACAACTGAATCAACAGCAGAACGGGCTTCACTTGTTCCAAGCTTACCTTTTGTTTGACCCTCAAATTGTAATAATTCTTCAGGAATACGAACAGACACAATCGCCGTTAATCCTTCACGAATATCAGAGCCATCAAGGTTTTTATCCTTTTCTTTTAATTGGCCCGTTTTCCGTGCATATTCATTAAAGGCACGAGTTAAAGCAGTCTTTGATCCAACTTCATGAGTACCTCCATCCTTTGTTCTAACGTTATTTACAAAGGATAAAATATTCTCTGAATACCCATCATTAAATTGAAAGGCGAAATCTACTTCCATTCGGTTCTGAACACCCTCGAATGATACAACAGGATGTAAGGCATCCTTTTCCTCGTTTAAGTATTCCACAAACGCTTCAAGGCCATTTTCATAATGATAAACATCACGGAAATCATTACGCTCATCTATAATTTCAATTTTCAACCCTTTCAATAAAAAGGCTGATTCTCTCAAGCGTTCACTTAAAATTTCAAAATTAAAAGTCGTTGTACTAAAAATCGTTGTATCTGGCTTGAAATGGATAGTCGTACCTGATTGATTCGTTTTCCCGATGTTTTCAAGTGTAGTAGCAGGTTTTCCACCGTTTTCAAAGCGCTGCTCATAAACAAATCCATTACGCTTAATTGTAACAGTTAGCCACTCAGATAATGCATTTACAACAGAAGCTCCAACCCCATGGAGTCCGCCACTCGCTTTATAGCCACCTTGTCCAAATTTTCCACCTGCGTGCAGTACTGTGAAAATAACCTCTGGTGTTGGCTTACCCATTTTATGCATCCCGGTTGGCATTCCACGACCCTTATCTTGGACACTTATGCTATTGTCTTTATGGATTTTAACAATGATGTGATTTCCATAACCAGATAAAGCCTCATCCACTGAATTATCGACAATTTCATAGACAAGGTGGTGAAGACCTTTACCATCGGTGCTTCCTATATACATACCAGGTCTTTTTCTAACGGCTTCAAGGCCTTCTAATACCTGAATTGCATCATCATTGTAATCAAATTGTTGCTTAACCAAAAAACATACCCCTTTCATATACAAAACACTTGGGAGATACCCAAGTACATAGCTAACAAATAGCTTCTCTCTATATAAGTAGTTTCACTAATATAAGTATATCTTACTTTACAGAACAAATGTTTTGTTTTTTAATGCCCTATCCTTTATTTTATATCTTTATCCAGATTTCGCAAACCGTTTCTCGCAAAAAGGCGAAAATCCTTGTGTAAAAACAAGGATTTTTGTCTCGCGATCTGTTATTTTGTCAGCGCATGCTCAACCTTAATACAGCGATCCATGACAACGGTATATCCGCGACCCTTTAAGAAGTTATATGCTTCCTCACTAACGCAATCAAGCTGAGACCAAAACACATCTGCATCGATTTCATCAAATTCTTTCGCAACATCCATTAAGTGCTCAGAACGGCGAAAAACATTGACAATATCAATATGCCCTTCAATATCTTTAAGTGACTTAACTGCTTTTACACCAATTGCTTCATCAATAGTAGGATTTACAGGAATGATTTCGTATCCAGCATCCTGCATGGCCTTGCTAACCATATTGGAAGTTCTTTCAGGCTTATCTGATAATCCTACAACAGCAATCCTTTTACTTTTCTTTAAAATCTCACCGAGCTCAGCACGAGCTGGAATTTCTAATACCATATTTATATCCCCTTTTAAAATTTTACGATTTGATATCTCTCATAGTATTTCGGTCCCAAGCATAGATATTCCTTCATTTAATTAGATTTTCAATACGATTGATTGTTCATTATAAGGCATCCAACAATTTTTTGTCGAAATTAATAAAAATAATCATTGTAAGGAAAAATTTCTAGTATAATGAGAATACTTGTACAAGCATGGTATTATTACAATAGCATGGTACAATGTTGCTCAGTAGCACTTATCTATATTATTTTATTAAAGGAGTTATGTGTATGGTATTAAATATTGTGATTATTCTCCTAGCTTATCTTCTTGGTTCGATTCCATCTGGGTTAATCGTTGGAAAGGTTGGCTACGGTATTGATATTCGGGAACATGGCAGCGGAAATTTAGGTGGGACAAATACATTCCGTACGCTTGGGAAAAAGGCCGGTTTAATTGTAACGACCGCTGATATTTTAAAAGGAACTTTGGCAACCTTGCTTCCTTTTCTATTATTGGGTGATTCATTTCCAGATTATTTCCCTTTATTAGTTGGTATAGTAGCAGTTGTGGGTCATATGTATCCAGTTTTCGCAGGCTTTAAAGGTGGTAAAGCAGTCGCAACCTCTGGTGGGATTCTGTTAGGTTATAATCCAATTCTGTTTTTAACGACCTTATTATGTTTTTTTATTTTATTAAAATTGACGAAAATGGTTTCGTTATCTTCTATGCTAGTTGCCATTTATTGTATCACATACAGTGTTATGTATAGTATTTTTATTAAAACAGATTATCCTTTAATTATCGTTGTTTCATTACTTGCGGTATTCGTATTTTATCGCCACCGTGCAAACATCTCCCGGATAAAAAATAAAACAGAACCTAAGATTAAATGGTTATAAGAGAGACGTGTGAGCCTAATTGGTCACACGTCTTTCTTTCTAGATAAATCGATCAAAAAATTCTAATATTTTTCGGTTTACCTTGATTTCGTTTTCCTTCTTCGAAAATCCATGTCCTTCATCCTCAAGGACAAGATATTCGACTTCTCTACCTTTATCTTGCAAAGCTTGGACGATTTTATCAGACTCTGCCTTTACAACACGGGGATCATTAGCCCCTTGGATCACTAACATCGGCTTCACCATGCCATTTAAATGGGTAATTGGTGAAAAATCGATTAACTTCTCACGGTCCTTTATAGGATCCCCTACCCACTGATTCATGACAGGCTTCCAATGCTCGGGAACTGAATCAATAAAGGAGAATAAATCACTAGGTCCAAAGATATCAATTACGGCCTTAAAGTAATCTGAATGCTTACCATGAAGTAAAAGTGCCATATACCCTCCATAGCTTCCACCCAATAGAAGGATTTTGTCACGGTCAGCATAGCCATTTTTTATTAACCATTCCAGTCCTTCGATATTGTCTAGGCGAGGTCCATGTCCCCAGTCACCCTCTACCATTTTCGTGAATTCCAAACCGTAGCCCGTTGAACCACGGAAATTTGGTGCAAAAATACTATAACCTCGATTAGTTAAAAATTGAAACATCGCTCGAAAGAATTTTCTTTCAGCAGCCTGTGGACCACCATGTGGCCACAATATTACATGACCATTCGATACATCTTCATTTGCCTTAAAAAAGAGCGCTTCTATTTCTAGCCCGTCAAAGGACGGATAAGTAATAACTTCAGGCTGAACAAGCTCCTCTTCTGTTACACCAGGGACTCCGTAATTGGTACATGGAACCCATGTATTTTCATTAGCCATGTACTTATAGATGTTAAATGGACTTGTAGCAGAACGACCAAGTAAATAAAGGTTATCATTGTCGGTCACAATTAATTTTTCAATTATAGAGGTCGGGGTCTCGAGCTTCTTTAATTCACCAGATTGGATATTAAAGACATACAAAAAGTCCTCAACACCCTTTTCACTAACAATATAAATGGTTTGTGTATGTTCATTATATTTAATGGACTTAAAATCTTCCATTTCAAGTGAAACAACCTTTGAAAATTGATTCGTGTTTACATCATATTTTGCAAGATATGAAAAATCATCATCATAATCTGTTAAGAAATAAATCGTAGATTCAGATGCAAACAAGACATCAGAAACAGTATGTTGTTTATCAGTTTCTGGTGTTAAGCGATATTCCTTACCGTTTTTACGTAGAAAGGCTAATGAATATGTGTTTGCAAAATGCTTTAAATAGATTTGACTACTTTCATCTGGACTGAGTGTAGCTAAATAGGTCGCTGCATCTTTTCCTTCGTTAATAATTGACTCTTCTTCCGTTTCTAAGTCAAAACAATATGAATTCAAAAACATTGCATTGTCCTTCGTTGAAGTATAATACAATTTTTTTCCGTCCTTTGAGAGAATTGCAATCATATGACGATGCCCTTCTTGAATTCTTACTGGCTTTAACTCCCCACCTTGTGGCTGCATTGCATATAATTGAGTATTTTCATCGCCATCTTTATCAAACCCTGCAATTAAAAATTGACCATTCTTATCATATGTAAGCTCTTGACAGCTTTGATCTATAAATGTAATGGGATATGGGAATAGGTTTGGTAAGTCCATTGCCCAAAGATTATATTTTCCACTCAAATTCGTACTAAATACGAGCTGTTTTTCATCAGGACTAATGGTAAAGTCTTGAATACCAAAGGTTCTAAAAAACTGTTCGACATCCGGCTTTTGAAATTTCATCAATGAACACCTACTTCTTCAGATTAATATCTCATACATAAATAGATTCGACAGATTTCCAAATTATCCTTCCTAGTTATTTCGACTTATGAAATAACTAATATCTTTGACAATATTCGATAAATTTCTAACATTTTTTATAGTTTTATATTATAGTAGACTTATTATATATTTATGGGGTGCAGTGTCATATGAGAAGAAGTAGAAGGAAACGAAAATCAATCAACATCATTAAATATCTCATCAGTTTACTTGTTTTATTGCTTATTCCGTTAGGTGTTTATTTCACGCTAAATAGTGTAAAAGCTAATTCGGTAACTAAAAATTACGTTGCTCAAAATCATGATTATAAGAAGACTGAGCAAGAATTTAAGCCTTTTACAACATCAATGACACTTGCAGCAATTGGGGATATTTTAATTCACTCAATTGTTTATAATGATGCAAATACAGGCAATGGATATGATTTCAAACCAATGATCGCAAATGTAAAGGATTTACTTGAAAATGCAGACCTCACGATTGCCAATCAGGAAACAATCGTTGGTGGAACTGAAATCGGATTATCTACCTATCCGAGCTTTAATAGCCCTTATGAGGTTGCTGATGCATTTAAGGATGCAGGTGTTGATATCGTTTCAATTGCGAATAACCATACACTAGACCGAGGCGAAAAGGCAATTATAAGCGCAACAAATTATTTAAATAAAATAGGCATGGAATATACAGGAGGCTATCAAAGTCCTGAAGATAAAAGTAAAATTCGTGTGCTAAATCGAAATGGAATCAGCATTGCATTCCTTTCCTACACATATGGGACCAATGGTATACCTGTACCAATAGGAAAAGACTATCTCGTTAATTTAATTGATATGGAATTGATCAAAAATGACATCAAAGCAGCAAAGGAAGTAGCTGATGTCGTTTCGGTAAGTATGCACTGGGGAAATGAGTATCAATTATACCCGAATGATCACCAACAACAACTGGCCCAACAACTTGCAGATGAAGGTGTTGACCTCATTATAGGTCACCATCCCCACGTATTACAGCCGATGGATTGGTTAACAGGTAAAAATGGAAATCAAACATTTGTTGTTTACTCACTTGGCAATTTCTTATCTGGACAGATGTGGGACTATAAGGATATTGGCGGGGTTTTACAGGTTGAAATTGTAAAAGAGGTAAAATCAAAGGATGAAACCATCATCCGAGTTCAAAATCCGCAATTCACACCAACATTTGTATCAAACACTCACAATAAAAGCTTTAAAGTCGTACCACTCAAAGACGCGAATAACTTTGGGTTAGGCAATGCAACTAGTAAATATGAAGAAATGACTAATCATATGAATCAGTGGCTAGAGTCAGCGCAATAACCCAACAAGGCACATCCTATTGAACTGCCCCCTGTCAAGTAGACAGTGGAAATAATAAAAAGGTACCTAAACGGCTTTAGCTCTATATTCCATAGGGCTGAGGCCGTTTAGTCGTTTTTGATATCTATAATGATTATAGAAATGTATATACTCATTTATTGCTTTAGACAATTCTTCAAATGTCTCATACTTACGCAAATAATACTTCTCACATTTGAGTGTTCCCCAAAAGGATTCCATCGGTCCATTATCTATACATCTTCCAACTCTGGACATGCTTTGTGTCATCTCTGCCTTGTCTATTCTGCGTTTGAAGCCATGAGAAGTGTATTGGAAACCACGATCACTATGAATAAGTGGATGGTCTCCATCCAACAACTTTGTAGCTTGGTCAAAGGTCTTGAAAACAAGTTTATTATTATTTGAATGTCCAAAAACATAACTAACAATCGACCCATCATATAGATCTCTAATGGCGCTTAAATAAGCTTTCTTTGACGAACCATATTTAAATTCTGTTACGTCCGTTACCCATTTCTCATTTGGCTTTTCTGCAGTAAATTCGCGGTTTAATACGTTTTCCACTACATGTTCAGGGGTAGAGTGCTTATGACGTTTCTTCTTTTTTCGAATGACAGACTGTATTCCGGCCAGTTTAATCAGCCTATAATAGCGTTTGTGGTTGAAATTTTGACCCAGTTTTCTATTTATGGTCATCATCATTCTACGATAACCATAGATACCATCCACTTTTTCATGGAGAACTTTCATCTCTTGAATAATTTCTTCATTCTGAAGTTCTCGAGCGGAAGGTGTACGCTTTAGCCACTTATAGTAAGCTGCTCGTGTAACACCAGCAGTTTCACAAAGCAAGAGAATACTTAGATTTTCTTTCTTATGAAGTTCCTGAATAGCGATATACTTGTCCTCGAATCGGATTTGGCTTATTTTCGCCTCCTTTCGATCTCCTCTAACTTTTTTAAGTATAAATTCTCCGCGCGTAAACGTTCATTTTCTCTTTCTAGCTTTTTCATCTGAAGCTTGATTTCATCTTCCGGAGTTAATTCAGCCGCTTCTTTCTTCCTTCCACGCCCATCTTTAAGTGCTTCATCTCCACCAACTTCATACTTCTTAACCCACTGGTACACTTGTTGATATGAGACCTTATATGTCTCAGCTGTTCTTTGAAAATCTTTTCCGTTCCCCAAGCAATCAAGTACAATTTGAAACCGTTCATCCAAAGTAGTTTTTCTACCTTTAGTCATAGAGCTCGTCCTTCCCTTCGACGTATCCTTTAAATCTCTATGACTATTATACTTGTTAATCCACCTTTGGAGGACGGATCTACTTGAAATTTCATACTTACGAATAATCTCATTTTGAGAGTATTCCCCCGATAAATAATCTCTCACAGCTGCTTTCTTTAATTCTTTAGAATAAGGTTTCCATGTTTTTGAGTCCTCAAATCCACTTATTCCATCTTTCTCAAATTTCTCTATCCAATTATATAAGGTAACTAAGGCGATCTGATATTTTGTAGTTAATTCCTCAAGAGTATATGCTTCTGTCTGGTAAGCTTTCAACACTTCATACTTAAACTGACTAGAATAAAATTTATTGGACATAAAAAGCTCCCCCTAAGGAAACAGATTTTTATTTTTAAATCTGTCTACCTTAAGGGGAGCATATCATATGGATATGCCTTGTTTTTTCTATTCCTTTTGCTTTTTTGCATTGTCGTATGCATCATGCCAGTCAGGATAATGCTTTCTAATTGAGATTGGACGGAATGAGTCTTTTTTTACACAAACATGTGATGAGGTCGCATTAACGGAAACCTCACCATCTGGCCTTTCAATTTGATACCCATATATGACACGAAGACCATCATAATGTTCAATCCAAGTCTTAACTAATGCCGTTTCTCCATAACTTAACGGTTTTTTGTAAGAAACTTGCAGATCAATAACAGGAGAAATAATACCATCGCTCTCCATCGATGCGTAGCTAAAACCCAAATCCTTAATAAGCTGGGTTCTTCCTAACTCCATCCACACTAAATAATTTGCATGATAAACGACACCCATTTGGTCTGTTTCTGCATATCGTACTTCGACTTCCTTCTTTGAAATGAGCAATTCGGATCTCTCCCTACACTATATTGAAATGTAATTCTCATACAAATATAGTAACATAAATGGAAAAGCTCTTAAAAAGAAATGGATGCAAGCTAAAAAAAATGGAGTATGCCATAAACTAGGCATACTCCATTTTGTTATTGATACCCATTTTCACGTGCTGATGCTTCGTCTTGAATTTCTTCTCTCATTGCAGCTATTGATTCTTCACGACGTTCATTCTTTGCCTGAATTCTTTCGCGATCTTGTGCATTTGAGAACTCCATTGATTCTTGAGATTCTTCAATGTTCTCTATTGTGTTTTGAACCATGTCTTGTAGCTTTTCTACATTATCACTACGATCGTCTGGTTTTGGTTTGTTTTGTGTCATGCTTCTTCCTCCTATGTAATGTAGTACACCACTATTTTGCTTCATATATATAAAATTTATTTCTGAAAAGAAAGAGGATTCTCATGTAAATAAAGGATAATTTTTGCTACAAAAATAAAAGGACGTTGTAAAAACGCCCTTTTATTGAGTGTGTACAAAATTATTCACCTTTTGTTTGCATAACCTGAACATGCTGGCCTGATTTATCCTGCATCTTTTTCCCTTTATTTCCACCAAATCCACGTGGTTGAGTACCAATCTGGTTAGGTTTGTATTTTTCATGGTCTTTTTGTGGCATTATTTATTCCCCTCCTCCTTTTCATTATCACCCGGAAAGGGGATTCTCATGTAAAAAGAAGAGTGGAGATTATATTCAGTAAAGGATTTTGATGGAAATTTACTCAGCTTTTTCTAATCTTTTTTGCTCTAACCTAGCCTCAATACGATCCATTGCTTCTTGGTCCTTTAACAATTGTTGCTTGTTTTCTTTAACCAAATCTGCAAACGATATCTTTCTAACTTTTCTCAATTTTCTCACCTTCCTCTAACTACTATTGTAATAGTAATAATCCCCAAAAACAGATAAAATTATTACAAATTTTCGAAAATTTATTTAAAAATGTTAAAAAGTACTGTTTTTGTTGAAAAAGGAGCAGAAAAAAAGAACCAAATTGAATATTGGTTCTTCTTGTTACTTTAATTTATTTACTTTGCTTTCGAGCATTTCTAAGTCCATTTGACCTTTGATATAATCATTAATCGTTCCATCAGAATTAATGAAAAATGTTTCAGGTAATCCTAATACCTTATAATCACTACTAGCTTGGTTTTTAGGATCGACTAAAAGTGGAAATGTGTAACCCTTACCTTCGACAAATTTATGTGCATTTTCTGCCTTAACTTCGGAAGCAGTCATGTTGACAGCTAGCACTTCAATATCATCGCTTTTATTTTCATAAAACGTTTGAATTTCAGGCATTTCTTCTCGACATGGCTTACACCATGATGCCCAGAAGTTCACAACAACCTTTTTCCCTTTTAAATCGGATAAACGAATAGTCTCGTTTTCATCATTCAATAATTGAAGTTCAAAATCAGGTGCCATATTTCCAATTTCAATACCGGTTACTCCTCTTTTCTGATCTTGAACAAACTCAAAAACAGCATAACCTATCAGGCCAATAAGAATGAGTGTAATAACAATTTTTTTAACCATTTGAATCCTCCGTAATTCATTCAACAAAATCAAAGGTCTTCCCTATTATCATTATATCTATTTAACCATACAAGTTGACAAATTTAAAAGGCAGTTTTGTGAACTCCACAAAACTGCCTTAGAATTAAAGGAAATTAACCCTTCATTTTTTCACGAAGTACCATTTGAAGAATACCGCCGTGACGGTAGTAATCAATTTCAACTTCACTATCGAAACGAACGAGTACTTCAAATTCTTTCTTATTTCCTTCTTCGTCAGTAGCCGTAACTTTTACATAGTCACGTGGTTTTACATTTTCGTCAATTTGAACTTCGATTGCTTCTTTACCAGTTAGGCCAAGAGTTTCAGCATTTTCACCTTGCTTGAATTGTAATGGTAGTACACCCATTAATACAAGGTTACTACGGTGAATACGCTCGAAGCTTTCAGCAATGACTGTCTTAATGCCAAGTAGGTTTGTACCTTTAGCAGCCCAGTCACGTGATGATCCCATACCATAGTCGTTACCAGCGATAACAGCTAAGCCAGTTCCATCTTGCTTGTATTTCATACATGCATCATAGATAGACATAACTTCTCCAGTTGGCCAGTAAGTAGTCCATCCACCTTCTGTACCAGGAGCGATTTGGTTGCGAATACGGATATTCGCAAAAGTTCCTCTTGTCATAACACGGTCGTTACCACGACGTGAACCATATGAGTTGAAATCACGTGGCGTTACACCGTTTTCTTGAAGGTATTTACCTGCTGGTGTATCTTTACCAATTGAACCTGCTGGTGAAATGTGGTCAGTAGTTACGGAATCTCCGAATTTACCAACTACACGTAAACCGCTAAGTGGCTTAACTTCACCTGGCTCTTTCGATAAGCCTTCAAAGAATGGTGGGTTTTGAATATAGGTTGAATCTTCATCCCACACGTAAAGGGCTTCATCCGTACTTTCAATTGCGTTCCAACGCTCGTTATCATCAAATACACGCTGATATTCTTTTCTGAATAGCTCAGGTGTAACAGTCTTTTTAACTTCTGCCTTAACTTCTTCAGCAGATGGCCAGATGTCCTTAAAGAATACATCATTTCCGTCTTTATCTGTACCGATAGGTTCTTTTTGAAGGTCGATATCGACAGTACCAGCAAGTGCATAAGCCACTACAAGTGGTGGTGATGCAAGGTAGTTACCTTTAACTAGTGGGTGAATACGTCCTTCAAAGTTACGGTTACCAGAAAGAACAGATGTAATGACTAAGTCATTTTCAGCCACTGCTTTTTCAATTTCAGGAGCTAATGGACCTGAGTTACCGATACATGTTGTACAACCATAACCAACTGTACTAAAGCCAAGCTTTTCAAGGTATGGTAATAGACCTGAATCTTCTAAATAACCTGTAACAACCTTAGAACCTGGTGCTAAAGATGTTTTAACAAATTTAGGAACTTCTAAGCCTTTTTCAACCGCTTTCTTCGCAACTAGACCCGCACCTAACATAACGTATGGGTTTGAAGTATTTGTACAGCTTGTGATCGCAGCAATTGAGATATCACCTGTCTTCATTTGTACTTCTTCACCATCGTTGAATTTTACGGTAATTTCCTTGTTAATTTCTTCAGGAGTTAAACCGTAGCCTTGGTTACCAGTTGCAGTTAATGCAGTCTGGTAAGCATCTTTCATTTCTGAAAGTGGAATTAAATCTTGTGGACGCTTTGGACCTGAAAGATTTGCTTCAATTTCAGAAAGATTAATCTCAACAACATCTGTGAAAATTGGATCTTCTGCATCAGCTGTATAGAATAAGCCGTTTTCTTTGGAGTATTTTTCTACAACTTTCACTTGCTCTTCATCACGGCCAGTTAAACGAAGATATTCTAAAGCTTCTTCGTCAACAGGGAAGAATCCACATGTAGCACCGTATTCAGGAGCCATGTTGGAAATTGTTGCACGGTCTGCTAGTGGAAGTTGGGAAACTCCAGGACCGAAGAACTCAACAAATTTACCAACAACGCCTTTTTGACGTAATACTTGAGTTACTTTAAGTGCCAAGTCAGTAGCAGTTGTACCATTTGGTAATGTACCAACTAATTTAACCCCGATTACTTCTGGTACAGGGAAATAGGATGGCTGCCCAAGCATTCCAGCCTCAGCTTCAATTCCTCCAACACCCCAACCAAGAACACCGATACCGTTGATCATTGTAGTGTGTGAGTCAGTACCAACAAGTGTATCTGGGAATGCTTCGAACTCACCGTTTTCACCTTCTACCGCATGAACAACATTAGCTAAGTATTCAAGGTTTACTTGGTGTACGATACCTGTTGCTGGTGGTACTGCACGGTAATTATCGAATGATTTTTGAGCCCAGCTTAGGAACTTATAACGTTCAGCATTACGTTCAAATTCTAGTTCCATATTATATTTAAGTGCATCTAATGTACCTGCTCTGTCAACCTGTACAGAGTGGTCGATTACTAAGTCTACAGGGATTTCTGGGTTGATTTTTTGTGGGTCTCCACCCATGTCAGCCATTGCCTTACGGAGTGAAGCTAAATCAACTACAGCAGGTACCCCAGTAAAGTCTTGAAGAATTACACGTGAAGGTTTGAATGGAACATCAACCTCTTTTAATTCATTAGTTCCCCATTTTGCTAAGTTTTCAACATGCTCTTTTGTAATTACTCTTCCATCAACTTGACGTAATACAGATTCTAATAGAACCTTAATGGAATATGGCAGCTTTGAAACGTTACCAATTTTAGCATCTTCTAGTGCTTGTAAGCTATAAAAGTTATACTTCTTTCCGTTTGCTTCGAAAGAAGAACGAGCATTAAATACATCGTGCTTTGCCATATGTATTCCCCCTTTGTTATAATGATAACGAAATTTTACGCAATTGTCGAAATTTATGAGATTTTAAAACTCCTCCCATTAAATCCCTTCCAATACATATATTAATATAACTATATACATAAGTAAATAACAAGATTGTTATTATCCTCTATAAGTTTTACTTATCACACGGAAGGATAATTTGTTGAAAAAAGAATAAAATAAGGTCGGAGGTGAAAAGAATGTCGAAACGTAAAGCCAATCATGTTCGACCTGGAATGAACGATGCAAGTGCACAAGGTGTTGGAGCGGGATATAACGAGGAATTTGCAAATGAGCCATTAACGGCAGAACAACGTCAAAACAATAAAAAGCGTAAGAAAAATCAATAAAATAGAAAAGCCAGGAGCCCCTCATCTCGACAAGCATAAGCTGAGCGCTGACAGAAGGTGCCTTTTACCTTCAAAAGCGATTGGCTAGACCACCATAGAGCCGATGGCTCCTGGAGCTAGACAAATGAATTGCCCGCATAAGCGGGCTTGTTTTTATTCATTTACTTCATTAATGATCGATTGTAAATCCTGTTGAAATTGCTGAAGCTGAGATTTTTGGTGCTCTGAAGCCACTTCCAACGCGTTTTCGATTTGTTGATAGGCTTCATTAACCTCATTTTTCAATTGTTTTAGATGAGCACCATAATCCGGATCATCGCTGACGATATTTGCATAAATATCTTTCGCTTGCTCTGTCCCTTGTTGTGCAGCTTGGAAGGCCTGCTGTTTATCCTTATGATACGGCATTTTTTCAACTCCCTTAACGTAATTCGTGCAATTATAGCTTACCTTTTTTCCAAAAAATCATTCAGAACTTAGGTCGCATAAAAAAGTGGAAAAACACTATCCTAATACATATAAGGGGGGATAAAAACATGGGTGAAAAAAATACATTCAAGGATATTAGAGCAAACGGTGGTCAAAACACAGGAAGTCAACCTCAGCCTTTAAGTGGTTCAAAAAAAGTGAAAAACCGCAACCATACAAGACAAAAACATAACCAAGGACATGATATGTAAAGGACGATTCTAAATATAAAAAGCCGCACAAATTGCGGCTTTTTATCCTATAAGAGTAAAAGCTTTTACCATTTCTTTCATATCGTCATTTTCAATTGTCCGAAAATCAAGAACGACTTTGTTATTTTTTATCCGTACAACGATAGGTGTGGAGTGCTGACGAAGGTGAGTTGCCACATCCTCTGCAGACTTTTTAGAATGTGATATACAAACTACGTTAGTTGGAACTTCAATTCCAGGCATTGTTCCACCTCCGATTGGCGAACCTTCCTCTTTTATTTCGATTGTAAATTGATTTGTTTTTTCTAATAAACATTTACTAAAAAGCTGACATCGTTCCATGATCTCCTCTTTTGGAACGATGATGTCCCTTATGGTCGGTATTTCGGAGTACTTTCCTTTCAAACAGGAAAATAAAGTTGCTTCAAGTGCTGCATACGACATTTTATCAACACGCAAAACTCGAGCAAGCTGATGTTTTTTTAATTGATCAATTAACTCTTTCTTTCCAACGATTATACCTGCTTGTGGTCCACCGAGAAGCTTATCCCCACTAAATGATACAAGGTCAACTCCTTGTTCCAAAATATCTTTTATGACAGGCTCATCCCCAATTCCATGCTGCGAAAAATCGTAGAGAACCCCACTTCCGAGATCTTCATAAATAACAAGATTGTCTTTTTTCTCCTTGAGTGTAACCAATTCTGAAACTTCAATTGTTTTCGTAAATCCAATTGTCCTGAAGTTACTTGTGTGTACCTTAAGAATCATTGCTGTTTCTTCTGTAATGGCGTTCTCATAGTCTTCTAGATGTGTTTTATTTGTTGTACCTACCTCAACTAGCCTTGCATCACTTTCCTCCATGATTGCGGATATACGAAATGAGCCACCTATCTCCACTAATTGACCCCTCGAAACAATCACCTCTTGGTTTTTAGCCAATGCACGTAAAACGATAAAGACAGCTGCAGCATTATTGTTAACAACCATCGCACTCTCGGCACCAGTTAACTCCGTTAGTAGAGATTCCACAATTGAATACCTTGAACCACGCTTGCCATTGCTTATATCGTATTCTAGATTGGAATAACCTTTTGAGATATTAACAACATGTTGGATGGCTTCGTCACTTAGCCTTGCTCGTCCTAAATTTGTATGTAAAACCGTCCCAGTTGCGTTGATTATTTTTGTTAAGTAGTATTTAGTTCTGTTTACTAGCTCTTTTTCCCCTTTTTGAAAGATAAAAGCCGTCATATCTTCCTTAGATGAAACCTCTTTATCCCAATCTCCAAGAATGATCTCATTTCGAATCTCTGTTACTACATCCCGTAATACGGTCGTCATATAATCCTTTTCCACACGATGAAGTGTTTGAATCTGCCCAAAGGATGGATGCGCTTGTAGATCATGTATGGCTGGGAGTAGTTTTAAATTATTATTCATGCCATTTCCTCCACATTAGCTTTCATATGTAAGTCTATTTTTACATGATTGCACCCGACTTTACAACAGATTGTACAATTTCAACGTTTTCATTATCACGAACAGCCTTCCATTTGAATACTCTAAATATAGAATTACACGGAGGTTGAAAACATGAATAAATTCGATGATTCAAATCCTCTCTCCTTAAATGGGGTGGAGGACTGGATGAAACAATTTCTTGAAGACCCGTATCTTTTAGACGATTATCAATTTCGAATTGATTTGTTTGAAACACAAAATGAGTACATTATAGAGGCTGAATTATCAGGATATCAACCCGAGCAGATCCAGCTAAATGTGAAAAACGACAACTTCCATATCAAACTGACAGATCGCGAAAAACCTACAATTGATACAATATTGACCGAAAGAGTCGTTACCCTTCCATTCGAATTAGAAAAAAAGAGGATACAAGCACTATTTCAAAATGAAATTCTGGAAATATACATCAAAAAAAATAGCACCCGTAAAAAGAAAAAAAGCAGGATAAAAGTAAAAGTCCTGTAAAAGCTACAGGACCCTTTCTAATTTAAAATACCTTCAAAATTTGTAATTGTTGTACCAGGAAAATAAAATTGAATGATTTCTTCATATTTTTTCCCTTTATCCCCCATAATACTTGCTCCCCATTGACTCATCCCAACTCCATGTCCATAGCCTCTTCCCTTCATCACATATTTTGTATCATCAGAATCAAGTGAGTCAATGTAATAGCTTTTAAAAATAGTACCACCAATCATCGGTCGGATTCGATTTAAATTAACATTTTCAAGCGTAACTTTCCCTAATAAAACTGTTCCATCAAGTAATCTCTGTAAAAATTCAACTTCAATAGAACCTATCATGGATCGGTTTGATTTATATTTCTTTACATCTACTACGAATTTAGGAATTGAAAGGATCGCAATATCCCCCGGATACCCTTGTCGATTAATTGATCTTTTCATGGCAGCCGTAATTTCTTTGTCCTTTTCCTGGAGACTCTCCCATGCATTAACCGATTCCCAATCGATCTCTTCAAGGTTTATTTGTGATTTTGATAGTGTAAATTCCCAAGGATGAATTGGATCAAATGGATCTTCTTTAATTGGATAGAATGACCTACTGTCTCCTCCCCACACATTTTTATTATTCTCTGTCATTCCGCCGTTGCTAGCAGAATAAAAAGCATCAATTAGCTTATTTTTATATGTAATCACCTGACCCTTTGTAGCCTCAACAGCCTTTGTTGTCCGTGCATTCCATGCATAACCACCATACACCTGATAGAAGGTTGTATCATCCATATCTTCGTCAAGATGGGATACCGCATACGTTCTCGCAGCAAGCGCCTGAGCCTTTAACGCCTCGATATTCCATGAAGGGAACACCTCAAGTGGGACAACTCCTTTTAAATAATCTTCTAAAGGGAGCTGATTAACCGGACGTACAAAATGGTTATTTTCTACTTGAAACTCCATCGCACCTAAGTATGGTCGTTCATTGATATAAACGCGATGATTCTCACTATAGCTTCGAGGGATTAATAAAAAACTATTATCCACCTGCTGATTTACTTCTCCTCCTTTAAGATAGAGATTCCCCTTTTTGACATATAGCCGATAGTTCACTCCTTCTTGCAATGATAAGGCCGGGTCCAATGTGAAATAATCACCTGTGAATTGCATCTGTATCTCTTGCGCATCTCCTACAAAATTTTCAAGGCGAACCCGTACAAATTCTTCTGCATCCCCATGCGATAAATTAAATGTAATAATAAATAAACACGTAAAAAATAGTATTTTTTTCATATCCCTATATTTCCCATTCATGAAGAAATATATGACTATCAATTTTTGATTGTTTCATATTACAAATCTATCGTTAAATAAGGTATAATGAACCATTGAGGTGAACAATTTCATGCAGTTAACTGGATGGTTTTTATGGTTTATTTTAATTTGGGTATTCTTTTTTATCACAATTCTAGCAATTGGCGGCTTTTTTATGTTTCGAAAGTTTTTAAAAAAACTTCCAAAGGAAGATGGAATGTCAGATTTAGATTGGCAGGATTATTACATAGAACAAACGCGTCATATGTGGCCAAGCGAACTGAAAGCGTTATTAGAGGATTTAGTAAAGCCTGTACCAGAGCTCTTCCGAGATGTAGCCAGACAAAAAATCGCTGGTAAAATTGGAGAACTTGCACTAGCCGAAAAAGCGAAAAAAATTACACAGGATTTAGTTGTTCGAGGATATATCATAGCCACACCGAAGCGTGACCATAAATTCTTAATAAAAACTTTAAATGAAAAGGAAATAGATGTAACACCATATAATGAACTATTTTAAAAACACTCGGCATCTCTGCCGAGTGTTTTATATTGCTGCAGCAAGTTTTTTATACTTTACATACATCGCAATCCGCCATGGGACAATCATCGCGAAAGCAAGAATCCAGAACATTCCACTTAATGCTCCAAAATCAATCGCCGTACTTAATACCGATTTTAAAACAATTCGAACTACCAATAAACCTACTAAAATATAAATAAATGCTTTCGACCGTTTTAAATAAATCTCATTCTCTTTAATTTCAAATGAAGAAGTTTTTATTAGTAGGATGGAAAAAAGCATTCCAATGACAACAGCCTCTAAAATCTCAATTGGAGTCACACGAAACATCGGATGTACAAACATGAGTGCCCCTGTGCTCATAAAAACAGGAGGCAAAATTATTTTTTTTACGGATGCGGGTTTTTGGGAAGATTTTGTTCTTAAAAAGGTTACGAAGATCGCCATCATAATTGCGACAATTGAAGATGCAATTACCAAATATATCAGTCCTTTTACTAATCGTCTAATGTATAGATAATGAAACCCATTTAAGATGTTGCTTCTTAAATGGGTTTACACTTAATTTAACACTCTATTAACCGCTTCAACAACCCTGCTTTCATCGAACGGCTTTACAATATAGTCCTTCGCACCAGCTGAGATAGCATCAACGACCATTTTTTGCTGACCCATAGCAGAACACATGATAATTCGGGCCTTTGGGTCAAATTCTTTAATCAATTTAACAGCTTCAATTCCATTCATTTCTGGCATTGTAATGTCCATTGTCACAAGATCTGGTTTTGTCTCTTTGTATTTTTCAACAGCTTCAAGTCCGTTTTCTGCCTCTGAAACCACTTCATGATTCGCTTTAACTAATATGTCTGTGAGAGTAAGTCTCATAAATTTCGCATCATCAACTACTAAGATTCTAGCCACAGTTACTTTCCCTCCTTGAAAACACTTATCTAGTAACTAATTCGACTAAAAACCGGTAAATCCTCCAAAGAGTGCAGTTGCATATGCAATTATTTTTGCCATCCAGTCAAAATACAGTACAACTCCCATAATAATCATTGCATAGCCACCAATTTTTACAATCTTTAAGCTATTTTTACGAATCCATTGTAACCGTCCAATGAAAAATGAAAGCACAAGGAATGGAAGGGAGAATCCTAATGAATACAATACCATATACAGCATTCCAGATTCAGGGTTTGTACCAGCAAGCGCGATAACGGACACTAAAATTGGCCCCATACATGGTGTCCATCCTGCAGCAAAAGCCATTCCGATAAAGATAGATCCGATATATCCTCCTGGACGATGTTTGAATTCTATTTTGCGATCTTTCATTAAGAAACCAGGTCTTATTATTCCTAGCACAACAAGTCCGAAGAAAATAATGAAAATCGCACCAATTTGACGGATTAAATCTTGATACTCACTAAAAATTCGGCCAACAAAAGATGTTCCGAAGCCAAGCATAACGAAAATAATTGAAAAGCCGACTAAAAAGAAAATCGTATGTAAAATACTACGTCTTTGCAGCATTCCATTTTCTGTTTTTAATTCACTTACAGATGCACCTGTTATATACGATAAAAATGCTGGATATATCGGTAAAACACAAGGTGAAATAAAAGATAAAAATCCTGCACCAAAAGCAAGAAACGCATTTACATCTGCCATTTTAACAACTCCTAAATTGATCGTCATTACCATTCTAGCAAAAATACATTCGTATTCATAATTTTTAATATGAACGTTTTGTGTCATTCCACTATAAGCAATATATTTCCAAGTAAGATCCTTACCAACTATTTACCATTATATGTTATACTATAAACTAACTTGTCCATAACAAACTTTAAAAACAAACGAAGGGGTTTTACTTTGTGTCCAAAGAACAACTTCTGCTTAAAATTGAACAAAAAAGAACTGAACTGGTTGAAATTGTCTTGAAACACGGTTTTACCGCTACGGTCACCATTAAAGTAAGCCAAGATTTAGATAATCTTTTAAATCAATATAATGCTGGAAGAACACAGAAAAGCCTCTCAAATTCATGAGAGGCTTTTTTTACATGACGGCTTTTTCGACGTTATCTACACTACCATTCTGTAGTAAAAACATTTTGTAGTATAATCCTTTTTGTGCTAATAACTCCTGATGTGTTCCTCTTTCTACAATCTCCCCTTGATGCAACACCAAAATCAAATTGGCATCTTGAATCGTGGACAACCGGTGCGCAATTGCGATCGTCGTTCTTCCCTGCCTCATTTTTTCAAGAGCTTTTTGAATTTCTTCCTCTGTTTCTGTATCAATATTTGCGGTTGCTTCATCAAGAACTAAAATTTTCGGATTGGTTACAATTGTCCGTGCAAATGCCAATAGCTGCCTTTGACCACTCGAAAAGGTTGAACCACGTTCAACAACTTGATAATCGTAGCCATCTTCCAATTTTTGAATAAACTGATCGGCTTGAACGAATTTAGCTGCCTCCTCAATATCATGATCCGTGATATCTGGATTGTTTAAACGAAGATTTTCCATTATTGTTCCGACAAATAAAAATGGATCTTGAAGCACGAGACCTATCTTTTGCCGAAGTTCGTTATTTTCGTAGGATTGAATGGATTGACCATCTATTAAAATATCTCCACGTTCAATCTCATAAAATCTCATTAATAAATTGATAATTGAGCTTTTTCCACTACCCGTATGTCCAACAAGAGCGACAGTTTCTCCTTTTTTTGCGGTAAAGGAGATATTTTTTAAAACATCTCGCTTTCCATCATAGGAAAAGCTGACATTTTTAAATTCAATTTCCCCTTTTTTGATTGATGGGTTTTCATTTCCAACTGTTTGAGGAGCTAGTTCATCATGATCAAGAAGCTCGAATACCCGCTGTGAAGCGACTACTGCTTGTTGCAGGAGCGATAAACGCATCATCATATGGTTAACCGGCTCGAAAAATCGTTCAAGGTAATTCACAAACGCAAAAAGAACACCTATTTCAATCGGGCTTTCAAGTGCAGATATTCCAAAAAAGCTTAATACCAAAATAATTGTCACGATATAGATAAAATCAACTGCTGGTCTTAGTAACAGACCATCAAGCTTTATATTTTTAATTCCCGCTTGATAATGGGCATCATTGATCTCGGCAAATTCACGACGCAATCTTTTTTCCTGACGGAATACCTGGATGATCGCCATACCTTGAAGTGATTCATTAAGCTTTGCATTCAACTGACTAAGTCGTTCCCGCATATCATGGTAATATCTTGAGCTGAATTTACGATATGTTTGCATCAAAATAAACAAAATCGGGATTAACACTAAGCAAAATAGTGCAAGTTGAACATTTAGATAAAACATTGCAATGAAAACTCCAATTAAAAACACACCATTTTGTACAAACGTGGCGACAACCTCGACAAACATATCCTTGATTGCCTCCGTATCATTCGTTACCCTTGATACAATACTTCCACCCGGCGTTTTATCAAAATATTTCAGACCTAGTTTGTGAACCTTTGAAAATACTTCAATCCGCATTTCACGAATAATTTTCAAAGCAATTTCTTGAAATTTGACAAGCTGAAAATACTGTAAAATTACCTTTGTAAGATGAATAAAGAGGTAGATTGCCCCTAAGTATACTAATGGTTCAACCGGTAGATGACGTGGTGTTAAATAATCGTCAATGAAAATTTTAATTAAAATCGGACCAGCGATGTCCGCAAGGGTTGCTATTAGAAGCAAAGTAAATGCAAATATAAATTCCTTCGTATGTGATTTTGTATAAGATAAGAGGCGTAATAATGTGCGCCTTTGTTCTTTTTTTGACATTATGTTCATGATTTACCCTCCATGCTCAACAAGTGATTCAAGCTGTTGGCGATGATACATATCACGATACCATCCTTCTTCTTCCATTAGCTCATCATGTGTACCATGCTGAGCAATCCTGCCATCTTCTAGTACGAGGATTTGATTTGCGTGCTGAATGGCGCTTAAACGATGTGATGTAATAAATGTTGTCTTTCCTTCTCGATTTTCACGTAAGGCACGTAAAATTGCCTCTTCCGTCTTTGCATCTACTGCTGATAATGAATCATCGAGAATTAATATTTCCGGGTTCATCAACAGTGCCCTTGCAATTGAAATTCTCTGCTTTTGTCCCCCTGACAATGAAACTCCTCGTTCACCAACGACCGTCTCATATCCATCTGTAAACTGTAAAATATCATCATGAATATTGGCAAGCTTTGCTGCCTCCATAATTTCACTCATTGATGCATCGGGATTAGCAAAAGCAATATTATCCGCAACCGTTGCAGAAAAAAGAAAATGATCCTGAGGTACATAGCCAATTCCCTTACGTAACGCATCCAATGTATAAGCTTTAATCTCTTTTTCTCCAATGATAATATTGCCTTCATAGCCTTCATTTTCGCGAATTAATAGTTTTAATAATGTCGTTTTACCTGCACCTGTCTTTCCAACTATTCCAAGTGTATGACCACGTTTTAAGTTAAAACGGATCCCTAGAAGAGTTTGTTTTGACTCTCCTGGAAATGAAAAATGAGAAATGGAATACTCAATATCACCTGTTGGTGTCATTTCACTAGCATTCTCACAATCTGTTATTTCCATTGGTTCATTTAGAAGGTTTGATACTCGATCGTAGGATGCTCTTCCCCGCTCCACAATATTAAATAACCAGCCAAAGGCGAGTAAGGGCCATATTAGCAAACCTAAATAAGTAGTAAAAGTAACTAATTCTCCCAGCGTCATTTCCCCTGCAAGTACATATCTAGAACCAAACACAATAGCTAGAAAGAAAGAAATTCCCACTATTAATGAAATTGTTGGATCATATAGGGCATCAACCTTTGCAACCTTAAGATTTTTTTGAACAACATCTTCTGACTGCTCTCGGAATGATTCAATATCCTCTTTCTCATGTCCAAAGGTTTTAATGACCTTGATTCCACTTACACTTTCCTGTACTTTATCATTAAGGCTTGAGAATGCTTCCTGTGCCTTGTGAAAATGTCTATGTAATAGCGTTCCATAATAATTCGTAGAAAGTGCCATAAACGGCAATGGAATCAGACAGATTAATGTGAGCCTCCAATTTATTGTATACGCCATTGTCAATAATACGAATCCGCCTGTCGCAAGTGAGTCGACTAATGTCAGTACACCTGCACCAGCCGTTTGCTGAATTGCCTGCAAATCATTCGTTGAATGGGCCATCAAGTCGCCAATCCTTCTTTTTTGGAAAAAGCCTTGTGACATCTTCGTAAAATGTTCATATAGTCGATTCCTTAGTAATCTTGCTAATTTTACTGATGACCCAAAAATCATGATTCGCCAAAAGAACCGAACGACATAAACGGTACATGCAGTTGCTAATAATATAGCTAACCATTTAAATAAGATTTCTTTCGTTAAAGTCCCTTGTGCAATAAAATCAACTGTCATACCGATTACTTTGGGTGGAACGAGCTCCAGCAAAGCAACGATCAGCAATAAGAATATACCCGTTATATATGATTTTTTCTCCTGCTTAAAAAACCACATTAGATCCTTAAAGATTTTCATCCAATAATCCTCCGACTGACGAAATAAGTGCCATATAAGTTTACCAAATTTTTATAATTGTAGGAAGATGGTAACAAAGCTTTTCATGATATATAAGTTGAAATCATTATATTTTTCCAAAGTTTCTACTATAATTGTCCTTAGATTATAAATTGAGGTGAATAATGATGATTAAATACAAGGAGCTTCATCATGTGAGTTTAACAGTAACAAATCTTGAAAAAGCGAAGGATTTTTACAGCAATATTCTCTGTTTAAAAGAAATTGAACGTCCAAATTTTGATTTTCCTGGTGCTTGGTATTCGGTTGAGAATCAACAGTTGCATTTAATTGTCTTACCGGAATCCCAGACGATTCGAATGGATAAAAGCATCAGCAGCCGCGAGGGCCATTTCGCACTAAGAGTCGAAAACTATTATGACACATTAAATTGGCTGTCAATGCATAATGTAATCGTTCTAGAAAAACCGGATAGTGTTAGCGGTTTTGCACAAATCTTTTGTGCTGATCCTGATGGAAATTTAATCGAACTAAATGTAGACCAAAGGGATTTATAAGAGCGAATACAAAAAAGCCACTCTTTTAGTGAGATTTCACTAGAAAAGTGGCTTTTTATGGAAGTTGAAACTATGTTGTTCAACTTTTATTGCTTGTCCATTTGACCGTTCATTGCTTTTAGCATTTGATTGATCTTCTTTTGTGATGGCTTTTGACCCATTTGCATCATCATAACTTTTAGCATTTGCTCATTGATTGGTGGATTTTTCTTTAAGTAATTCATCATGTATTTACGCGCAATAAAAAATCCTAATGCAGCGCCACCAAGTAAAGCTACCACGATTAGTACGATAGCTAACCATATTTGCATCATACAAAAACTTCCTCCTTCATGTTGTCTCATTACAGTGTACTAAACCAATAGCAATTATACAATATTTGTTTTATGTTTTCCTAGCCTTTATACAAACTTTCTTTCCTTAATTGGATTTAGCCATCCAAATTTATTGGCAGAAAAATCCATTGCTAGAAAACATCGATCATATTTACGGAGGATTTCAAAAAAGGCAGTTTCCGCCTCATAACTTCCAGTCGATTGTAAATGGATGTAATCATTATGTATCGTTAGTTTTGCATAGCTATTAAATTCATTCCAATCTAGAGTGTGCATATGGCTTTCACGTTGATAATAGGAATAATGTGCAAGGCTTGATTCAATTTTTTGCTGGATGCGTAGAGTTGGAATTGACCTCGTTATAAACTCTATTTGTTTATATAAAATTTGTTGCCGCTCTTGTTTGGATTGGTTATATTCTAAAAACAGATGATAGATTAGTGATTCACGCCCAAAGTAATGAGTGGCGAATTCTTCTTCTATTAGATATATGTAATATTCTCTCATACTCTTTCCTCCCAATACTATCAGTTAGGAATAGTATATTCGAAAGAGTCTGTGTTTTTTGTCTGAAACTGGAGTAAGAATCGTCTAGTTTTGTCGAAATCGGTGTTTACATAGAAAAGGGGCCAGATTCGACCCCTTTTTAGTCACTGAAGTAATTTTTTCACTCGATTCACGACATTTTCAACTGAGAATCCATATTCTTTCATCACAATTTCACCTGGTGCAGAAGCGCCGAATTCGTGGATACCGAGGATATCCCCCTCATCTCCGGTATATCTCTCCCAGCCAAGTGGTGTTGCCATTTCGATTGCTAAACGTTTTTTCACATTTTTAGGAATAACGGATTCTTTATATTCGTTTGTTTGTGCCTCGAAACGATCCCATGATGGCATGCTTACTACGGATACCTCAATATTTTCGTTTGCGAGTTGTTTTTGTGCCTCCACAGCAAGACTTACTTCAGAACCTGTTGCTAAAATAAGAGCTGCTGGATCACCACTTTTTGCAGGCGATACAACATAAGCGCCTTTTTGAACGCCTTCATATGCTTTTTCATCTGTTCCATCTAAAGTCGGTAGGTTCTGTCTTGTTAAAATAAGCGCGGTAGGAACATCTTTTGATTCAACAGCTGTTCTCCATGCAGCAGCGGTTTCATTTCCATCAGCCGGTCTAATCACAGATAAATTCGGCATCGCTCTTAATGCTGGTAATTGTTCAATCGGTTCATGTGTTGGTCCA
Source organism: Bacillus sp. JJ1562 (assembly GCF_036962705.1). NCBI lineage: Bacteria > Bacillati > Bacillota > Bacilli > Caryophanales > Bacillaceae > Bacillus > Bacillus sp. JJ1562. The sequence goes on along the minus strand of NZ_JBALOQ010000022.1, from coordinate 2,794 downwards.
TCTTCACCAACTGCGATACTGTCATGAGTAAACACATATGTGACTGGCACTTTCATTAATGCAGCTAGCCTTATTGCCGGTCGTAAATAATCCGAGAATACAAAGAATGTTCCACCAAATACTTTAAGTCCACCGTGGAGAGCCATTCCATTTAATGCAGCACCCATTGCAAATTCACGCACGCCAAACCAAATATTACGTCCACTATAATCTTTAGGCATGAAATCAGCAGCATCGTTTATCATCGTTTTATTTGACCCCGCTAAATCAGCAGAACCACCAAAGAATTGTGGCACAATCTTTGCGATTGCATTTAATGCTTCACCAGATGATGCTCGTGTAGCAAGCTTCTTACCTACTTCATAGACAGGCAACGTCTTTTCCCAGCCTTCTGGAAGCCTACAATCTATAGCCATTTCTAATTGTTTTCCTAGATCTGGATTGCTTTCTTTATAGTTGTTAAACAATTGATTCCAATCTTGTTCAGTTTGTTCTCCAGCCTTTTTTACGGTTTCCTCAAAATGAGCATAGACCTCGCTTGGTACATGAAAATCATTTTCAAAGGTCCAGTTATACGATTCTTTTGTTAGTTTTAATTCATCAGCACCTAAAGGTTCACCATGTGCCTTTGATTTACCTGCACGATTCGGAGAACCATAGCCAATTGTCGTCCGAACTTCGATGAGTGTAGGACGGGATAAATCTCCTTTAGCTTCTTCGATTGCTTTATCAATTTCATCAACATCATTTCCATCTTCTACACGAAGATACTGCCAGCCATAAGCCTTGTACCGTTGTTCAACTGATTCCGAGAATGCCTGGTCAAGGTCACCATCAAGTGAAATATCATTTGAATCATATAGAACAATTAAACGCCCTAATTTTAAATGACCTGCTAGTGATGATGCCTCCCCAGAAACCCCCTCCATAAAGTCACCGTCTCCACAGATGGCGTATGTATAGTGGTTTACAATTTCTAATGAGTCTTTATTATAAACACCCGCTAAATGACGCTCAGCCATCGCCATCCCAACAGCCATTGCAATACCTTGTCCAAGCGGACCTGTTGTTGCATCGACACCGGCTGTATGTCCATACTCCGGATGTCCAGGTGTTTTACTTCTCCATTGACGAAACTGCTTTAAGTCTTCAATCGTTAAGTCATAGCCTGATAAATGAAGCATACTGTACAATAATGCCGATCCATGTCCCGCTGATAAAACAAAACGATCGCGGTTAAACCATTTCGGATTTTTAGGATTGTGTTTCATATGTCTGGTCCACAGAGTATACGTCATTGGAGCTGCTCCCATTGGCATTCCTGGGTGTCCTGAATTGGCTTTTTCAACTGCATCAATCGAAAGTGTTCGAATCGACGCTATTGACAAGTCCGTTATTGAGTGTGTCATAAAACAAACATCCTTTCAAATAATAGTCGGTTCTTATGTAGTATGCACAAAAAAAAAGAATACATAGAAATCTATGTATTCTTTATTAATGCAAATTTTTGCGTTTACTCTCTTTTAATTTTTCAGGGGTTACATCATTCCCCTCTGGATCTATAACCGTTACTGAGTGTAAGGTATTAGACATAGAACTTCTAAAAACGCGTAAATATTCTTGTCTAAGCTCTTGTTGTTCTTCTTTTTCTTTATCTGTAAGACCAAGTGACTTTGCTTTTTTGGCAAGAGCATTGATCCGATCAAGTTTATCTTTTGAAATCATAAAATTTCTCCTTGTATCATCTTTTCTAAATCATAGTACTAGATGAAAAGGTTTTTTACAAGTTTTCCACTTAGATTCACTTAACTAGCAGTGATTAAAACCATTCCCATACTTAATAAAACAAATAATACATAATAGATAAATCCGCCTTGTAATTTTTTAAACATGTTCATTTCACTCCTATAGAATGTTTGTTCGTATTTGATATTTTTATTATAAACCGAACAAATGTTTTGTGTCAACAAAAATTCGAACTTATGTTTGTATAATCTACCAAAACATGCTATACTCTAGTTAATAAATTCGGTATTTGTCGAATACAAAAGACAAATAACCGAACATGATGAAGAATGAGAATTAGATACATATAAAAAATGAACAGTAAGGGGATGAGCGTAGATGACGACAAAGCTTTCAAAAAGGCAGCAGGACATATTGAATTACATTAAACAGGAAGTAAAAGCAAAGGGCTACCCACCTTCAGTAAGAGAAATTGGGGAGGCAGTTGGACTAGCATCAAGTTCAACAGTCCATGGCCATTTGTCTAGACTTGAAAGTAAAGGCTTGATCAGAAGAGACCCGACAAAGCCTCGTGCAATTGAAATTTTACAGGCTGATGAAAATGAAACAATTCCAACTGCAAATGTTGTGAATGTTCCTGTCATAGGTAAGGTTACTGCGGGACAACCAATCACAGCAATTGAAAATATTGAGGAGTACTTTCCATTACCTGACCGGTTTGCTGCCCATGATGACCAAATCTTTATGCTTGAAATTATGGGAGACAGTATGATTGAAGCGGGAATTCTTGATGGAGACTATGTCATCGTTAGACAACAGCATTCAGCAAACAATGGTGATATTGTTGTCGCAATGACAGAGGAAGACGAAGCAACTGTAAAACGTTTCTTCAAAGAAAAAGACCATATTCGTCTACAGCCAGAAAACTCAATGCTCGAACCAATCATTTTAAAGAATGTATCCATTCTAGGAAAAGTTATTGGTGTATACCGTACCATTCATTAACGATCAAAAGGACCATTTCTTCATTGAACTATGACCCGAATAA
>NZ_JBALOQ010000021.1:50479-88301 GCF_036962705.1 Bacillus sp. JJ1562 | reverse complement strand
TTCGCTCGACTTGCATGTATTAGGCACGCCGCCAGCGTTCATCCTGAGCCAGGATCAAACTCTCCAATAAGAGTATTGATTGCTCAATAAGTTTGTTACTTTAGAATTAACGTTGACGCTTGTATTGTGTTCAGTTTTCAAAGAACTTTCTTATCGCCTTGAAGCGACTTTTCTAATATAACATTTTCACTTCTGAGTGTCAATTACTTTTTTAAAAAAGTTTTATGTTTCTCACTCATTCATTTTGTCACTCGTTTTGGCGACAAAAATTAATATACCATCTCTTAAAACCTTTTTCAAGACATTTTTTAAAAAAGTTTTTATGAAACAAAAAAAATAATCTTTTCTCTACCAATTCATCATTTGAAGAGATAAGAATTATTATACTAGAAATAGTTTTCTTATGAAATACTTTTATATGTATTGTTTATTTTTTTATCATTAAATTAAATCCTTCATTTATGATGCCTCTATTATTTTAATCATATTTGCTAGATTTACTCATATATTTTATTAAAAGAAATGTGGAAGGAGGAAAGGTTTTGTTTTTTGAGTTTCTACAAGCAGTTGGAATGTTTTTATCATTAGCGATGTGTTTATTTTTGTTTTCATTTGTTTATATAGAAGGTTTGAGGATTAGTAATAATGAAGGAAGAATTGAAGCAAGTACTTTCATTACCTTTGTTTCTTCTGTCGTTATGGCTTTTGTATTTAGTTTTTTTGCCAGTTCATTTTATTAAGTAGATACTCCTTCTATTCGATACCGATATTCCTTTAACGGAATGTCGGTATTTTTAGTTCGCTATTCAAAGATTTTTTTCTTAATAATGAAAGATATTGATGCGTTAATCGTCTATTATATATAGGACTTACACAAAGGGGGTACAACGTTTGGCACAAGTTAATCAAATCGAGAAATGGTTTTATGAGTATGGAGATGATGTATATAACTTTCTTATTTATTACACAGGGTCTATAGACGTTGATGATTATGTTCAGGAGGTATTTTTGAAAGCAATCCAATCATTCCCTACCTTTGAGGAACGTTCCAACCCTAAGACATGGTTACTTGCAATCGCAAGGAATTTAGTTATTGATAAATACCGGCGAAAGAGACTTATTAAATTTCAACCTTTTGACCTACTAGGAAAAAGACATATTCCAATTGATCAATCTAATCCGGAGAGAACACTACTTTTAGACGAGGTTCTTGCTGATATACACGATACAATCCTTCGCCTAAAACAATCTTATAAAGAAGTTCTAGTTTCACGATTAATTTTAGAACTAAGTGTTGAAGAAACAGCTACCGTTTTGGGCTGGTCTACTAACAAAGTTTCCTTGACCTACCATCGCGCTATTAAAGCTTTACAAAAACAACTTAAACCTATCAATGAAAGAGAGGGAAAAGACTATGAAGGATTCATACCCAAATAAATCATTTCCTAGATTTCAACTAAGTGAAGCACAGAAAACCCGTATTGTTAATCATATCAAGTTAAGAGAAACGAAGAAAAAGAACAGGATTTTTTCAAACAGACTCATTATGCCCTTACTATCAGGTGCGGTTATTTTACTACTTGCAATTGGGATTGGAACATACTCTTATTATTCCATTTTTGAAAAGGAACTCCTACATGCAGATCATGTCTCAACATTTATTATCGATCTTCCAGAAGGAATCGTTATAGAGGAACAAGGTGATACACAGATTTTTCTGAAAAATGGTACAGAGGTTGGTGGGGTAAAGAAGATCAACAATGAAATAAAACAGGAGCTTTTGTCTCAGCCAGGGATATTTGAGAATGATGCTTTGGAAGATTTTCAGGAACCAACCCACAGAGTCCTTTTTCATGTTAAGCAAATGCACGCAATTCAAACTGTCCATTATTTCATTCAATCCAATGATCAAGAGGTCATCTATGATTTGTATTTTCACGCAAATAGTCCCGGCTATTTCGGAGGTTCGGATTTCAAATCAGACTTAGAGATTATTCATGAGATCGCAAAAACATTTAAAATAAACTAAACCCAAGTACATTATTTCATTACCATTATTTTTTGTGGTTAATTAGGCTAACATATCCTCATATTTTTAGTTTTTCATTTATTCCCACCTTCGCATGCATTATTTGGTAAAAGTTGAAAATACTACAACTATGAATATAATGGCTTGGAGGAAGAGGAATGAAAAAGTTTTTACTAGTTGGGGTTATTTTTTTATTCCAGCTTGCGTTTTTGTCTGATGGCGTGTTTGCTGAGGTAACCCCTGAGGAATTAAAGAAATATACAACACAGACCGGTTTTACTGAAGATGATCTTGAGGATTATTTGGCAGTTTATGATTTGTCATTAAAGGATTTTGAAAATGTGAATGAACTGGTATCTTATTTAGGTGAGCCAGTTAACAATGGGACCGTCCAGACTCTATTAACAAAACATAATATCAATGAGGATGAACTACATCATATTCTCAGTGGTTTTGGGGAGTCAGTACAGGATTATTTATTCATTAAGGACCTTGAAACTACAGTTGAGTTCTATCTAAATCATGCTGAGGTGTTGGTAGAAGCAGAGCGGATGCTTTCTGAGGTAGGGTTAACGGAAGACGAAATAGATGGATTATTTCTTCACTTTTTAAGTCTTAATGATATCAATCTAGAGGAGAAAATGAGATCTATTAGCTCTAATTTAGAGCGATATTTTACCTATAATAAGTCAGAAGGATTATCAGCTGAGCAGCAAAAAGAACTTCTTGTAATGTACGATAAAATGATTGAAGTCTTTGAGTTACAGCCAAGATACTATCTATTACAGGATGGCGCAAGGGAAGCTATAGCATATAATAAGCTACTTGAAATGGACACACTTGATGGCGCGGAACTGCTTGTTGAACTTTATCGAGCTAATGATGAATACCTGCTCGATCTAAAAGTTTCAGAAGAAATGCTAGCTTCTGATTTTATCATCGAGCGAGGAGAGAAACTCCTAACCGTCGCTACACTTGCAACAGAAATGAGTATTAAAGTTCAGGGGAATAAGCTTCCTACTACTGCTAGTCCATATATGAACTTTCTACTAATTGGTGCCTTATTCATGTTCCTTGGTATAGGTGCTGTATTAATGACTCGAAAATATGCTTAAAAATAAAGTAAAAGCCATGTCTACAATTGATAGACATGGCTTTACATTTTTTATCCGGCACTTTGTTCTGATAATGATATCCGCTGTTTTTTCTTCCTTTCACCTAACGAGTATAACCAAATACCGACTAAGATAATGAAGCCTCCAATCACCTGCGTAAGAAGAATCTGTTCTGACAAGATAAAATACGCAAGAATGGCTGCACCAACAGGTTCAAAAAGGATACTCACAGAAATAGTTGATGTACTAACCCATTTTAATGACCAATTGAAGAGATTATGACCTAGTAAAGTAGGAAGAATTGCTAGTAGCAAAAAATACATCCAATCTTGACCCGCATATCCTCCAAGTGGATATTTTAAAATAACTACATATAAAAACAAAGTAATTGTACTAAAGCTGTATACGACAAATGTATATGCGACAAGTGTTAGTCGTTTTAGAACAGTTTGCCCAAATAAAAGATAGGCCGTAATCATCATACAAGAAACAATAGCTAAAAAGTTACCATATAAAGCACTCCCACTCACTTGGATATCACCCCAACTTATGATGATACTTCCAACTAAAGCTAGACAAGTACTTAAAATTGCACCTAAACCTATTTTTTCTTTAAATAAGAAGTAAGTTCCAACGAAGGCGAAAACCGGCTGCATTGTTACTAATACAGTTGAGCTTGTTACGGATGTATAGTTGAGTGATTCAAACCAAAGGATAAAATGGAGAGCTAAAAACACACCTGAGATTGCGGAAAATAGCCAATCTTTTTTTGTAATGACCCGGAGCTCTTTTCGATATTTCCATAAAAAAACGGGAAACATCAGTAGGACTGTAAAAAATAGCCGGTAGAACGCAGTAACTGGTGCGGGTGCATTTGTTAATTTCACAAATATAGCTGAAGTCGACACTGCAACGACAGCAATTGCTAATACGAAGTATGGATTAATTTTTGGTTGATTCATGTTTGTCACTTCATTTCAAATATAATCTTATATAGTATATAAGATTAATGCATAAAAAGGATAGAAGAAAATTCTACCCTTTTAATCCCGCATTAACGGGTAGGAAAACCCCTACTGATTAAAGTTTCACTTTATCGCAATGAAGTTTCAGCAATTTGTTGATAATTTTTTATGTCAAAAGCAGAAATCTTAGTCGGTGAGATGGCATACATTGTGTCGTCGATTGTTAGAACACGTTGTATCTCTCCCTCCCATGTTTCATATAAACCAGTATCGTGTGATATTTTTGCTTTTAAATCGATTCCTTCTAAATGGATATCGTATACATATGCCCCTTGAAATTCAAATTTTTGCTCATGCATTTTCCCTTCTACATTTTGATATACAGTAATCGGGAAAGCAAAAATTCCTTTTTCCTTATTGAATAAAAGAGCCTTGTGGTCGTAATTTAATGGAGAGTATGTTCCACGACCACCTATGATTTCTGTGAACTTCTCCGTTGGATTATTTACATCACGGATATCAAATAACGAAATTTTAACACCATCTGTATAAACCATAGGCTCACCGCTAATTGTTTTATCAGCGACTACCTTTGTATCTTGTCCAAAGCCAATTACATGGTTTTCATCATATGGATGCAGGTAATTGCTAAAGCCTGGTATTTTAAGCTCGCCAAGCACCTTTGGAGCTTTTGGATTACTTGCATCAATTACAAACAATGGATCAACTTGTTTAAAGGTGACGATGTAAATGCGCTCCCCCATGAATCGTGCTGAATAGATTCGTTCCCCGCGTGCAAGATCACTTAATGACCCTATTTGCTTTAAATTCTCATCATAAATATATAAATTGTTCGTGGATGGCTTGTTGCTATTCCATGTGTCCCCTTTCGTTGTGGCTACTCGGAAGGTTCCATTGAATTCGTCCATTGAAAACTGATTTAAAATGGTTCCAGGTACTTCAGTTGAACTATGGAATTCAACTTTGTCTCCATCCACTGAAAATTTGTAGATATTTGAATCAGGAGAATCGGAGCCCCCCTCCCTAAATGGAATCGCGTGATAGTTTGCTACTGCGAGAAAAATGTTTTCCTTTGACATATACAATAGATTCCCGCTACCTAAATAAGAAGTAATGGAAGCCTCATTAGTAGGGTCATTCAAGTCAAAAGCAGCAATTAAGGTAAAATTGGTCTCTTTTGAACCAGGGATATATTGAATTTTTTCATATGGCACTAAGGAACTTTCCTCATTATTTGCTGTATCTGAGAAACGTGGTCTTAGATCAACGTTATCATCTTTTGCGTCTTCCATGATCCAATAATTCGGATAGTGACTAGCCACCAGATACACATAGTTATCAATTCTACGTGATGTCAAATGGCTCCCTTCAACCTCGACTCTACGGATTTCCTCAGGATTTTTTTGGTCCTTTATGTCATAAACAATGGCTGTTGTTGCTTCAAAATGTCTAGGTGGATAGATCATTGTACGTTGATTTTGATTTTCATGTGGCGTTATATCATGAAATGTATAACCAATCACAACAAGTTGTTCATTGTATAAGAACATTTGATTCGGCGAAAATGAGTGAGAAAACGGAATTGATGTGATTAACTGCATATCCTTTGCAGGTGCTGCTTTAATGATATTTAGTTTTCCATCAATAAGCTGATAAATATATTCACCGTCGGTTTTTACCATATCTGCTTCATCGACACCTTGAACCTGAGTGTTCGTCTCTGAATGCTCGCTACCACCTGCAGGTGCACTATCAGCCTTAGCGGAATCATTTGAAACAGACATTTCCTGTTGTGCAGTATCCCTCGCAAATAAACTAAACCTTTGATTTCGTTTTTCCTCTTTAATCGCATCTTGGAATATTTCTGTTAGCTTTTCTTTTGTAACTGGTTGTATCTCTGTATCCATTTGGCTAACAACTTTCGGCTTTGATGCAGTAAATATAGCCGTCATAGAAGCTATCAGAATGACCGAAGCCAGAAAAATAATCCATCTTTTCTTCATTCATATCACCCCTTTTCCACTTAGACGAAAACTGGTAAGAAATGTTACATAATCGGCTTATGTCCTCGAGCCGATTACGCCTGTATCTAGCAAAAAAGAAAAGCCCTCTATATAGAAGGCTCTCCAGCAATTGCATTTTGGTTTAATAAAAGCTCAAATGTACGTAGCATTTTTAAATTTTTCTTGTCTTCGTGGCTACTCAGGCACGAGATTTGGATCCATTTCCTATCTTGTAAATAGCGACTTTCATAATGAAGATAATATCCTTGTAGTGCCATATCATCTCCAAAATCCTTTGAAGAAATATGTTCTGGCAAAAGAATAGTCATGATTGCGGGTGTTGAATACGCAGGTGGAGTTAAAACCTGCAGCCCTAAACCTTCAATATATTCACGAATTAGCTTGTATCTTGCATTTATCTCGAGATAGTAATCATCATTTTCGTATTTTTTTAGTGCTTCATGTAATGCCTCAAGCATATTCGAGGAATGGGAATACGGAATGCTTTCATGATAAACATACATTCCCAGATCAAGATATCGCGGTATGGACAGGTTTGGTTTGATGTCATGGTTATGGAAGACAAATGATAATCCCGTATATCCACCAATCGCTTTTCCACTTACTCCCGCTGCGAAATAGACATCTTGAAAATCAAGTTTAACTGCACCGACCGTACTGATACAGTCCAGACAAAGTTTCACATTGTTTGAAAGACAGATTTCCTTTAGACTTTTAAAGTTCGAAAGCATTCCCGTGGAAGTTTCACTATGAACGGCCCAAAGCCAATCATAATTACCCGTTTCAAGCTCTTTCTTGATTTCTGTTTCAGGAATAGGTACTCCCCATTCTTTTTCTAGCTTTTTAAAGTCTAATCCCGCTCGAGTGGCATGGTCTATTAATCTTGAACCAAACTCCCCATTGCTTACAATTAAGCCTTTTCCTCCCATGACAGCAAGTTGAGCAGCGATTACATCATTTGCAAGAGTTCCCGAACCTACTAACACTTCCACATACTTTGAGTTTGTCATGCTACAAAGTTTCTCTCTTACAGACCTCATTTGGAATGAAAATTCATTGGAACGATGTGAAATCGGCTCCTGCGCAAGTGCTGCTTTTACATTTTCATGGATTTTAATGGGACCTGGTAAAAAGCTAACCGGTTCTTTTAGAATTCTTCCAGCCAGTGACTCATCAAAGGTTTGTTTTGTTAAATACATCGGCCAAAACGAGGCTTCCGCAGTTCCAGTTAAAGAGGCAAAGGGTTTAAAGCCTAGCTGCCGATATAATTTTTCTTGTCTTGTTGTTCCAGAAATTAAGGCAACATCATAGCCTTCCTTCAAGCAAAAATTAGACATTAGCTGCGCCAGCCCGAAAAAGATTCTACCGTTATTACGATATTCCTCTTCAACCGATAGCAAACGAATCTCACAAGGCATTTTCAGTTTTACAGGTAGTTGTTCATCAAGATTAGGCAACTTATGATCTAGTGAAAATGGTCTGTTTGCTCTCACAGCAATCATACCTACTAATTTTGAATCCTTCACACAAATCAAATACGTATTTTGATCATGAAATTTATCAACTAACATTTTTTCTTCATTTTTGTCATGCTGAGGAATTTCTTCAACAAAGGTTTTATAGTTTAACCGATGGATTTGATTAAACTCCTGTTTTGTCCGAGCTATTTTATAGACAAATGTCATGATGGAATCACTCCACTTAATTGATTTTTTTCCCAAGTCTTTCTCTTAGATTATCACGGTGTGCAAATAGTAATAAGGCGATAACAATAAAAATAAGAACACATTCACGAATAGGATAATCCATAAACCAGTAAATAATTGGCATCGTAAAAAAGGCTGTCATCCCAGCTATAGTGAAGCTTCTCGAAACTGCTAATAAAAGTAGAAAAACTCCACCAAACACTAGAAATGGCTGGTAGGCTAATAAAACAAGGCCGCCAGCAGCTGTCGCAATTCCTTTTCCACCTTTAAATTTGAGCGTAATCGGCCAAATATGTCCGACAACAACAGCGATAAGTGACAGAATCTGAAGTTCAAAGGAAAATCCAAGTTGTTTTGCACCCAGGACAACAAGCATTCCTTTTAGCACATCACCTAGGGCAGTTAATAAAAAGCCTTTCTTCCCTAGCAATCTACCAGCATTCCTTGCGCCAACATTTCCACTTCCGAGATTCCTGATATCTTCACCTTTCATAAACCTCATAACCACATAGGCAGTCATAATTGTTCCAATAAAATAAGAAGCTAGTACATATAAATAAATCACGAGTTCACCACCATTTTAGGTATATTCAAATTTTACCATTTTTTTCGGACTGTTAACATTCAAATTGTAGGATTGTCTTACTACTTTTTTAGTAGAAATATATGAATCTCAGGGCATCCTCATGACAAAAGTATGAAAACCCGTTTTTTATTAACAAGTTTATGATTGTCTATTAAAAAATGTCATGATATAATCATTCTAAATTCATTCGGGGTTGTAGCTCAGGGGGAGAGCATTTGCCTGGCAGGCAAAGGGTCGTGGGTTCGATTCCCATCAACTCCATTAAGCGTTAAATCAGCGTTTGCAGGCGGTAGAATTTCCGTCAGCGTAACGGTCATAGTCGTATCAGCGTAGCGCCCCCTCTTTTCCGATGACATAATCGAAAGGGAGGGCGTTTTTGTTTTGACGCATTCAGAAAATCGCAAGGGTAAAAAGGTAAAAACGGATAGGACGATTCGAGGGCGGAAGTCGGTTTATTCGCTAGAATCGCTATTCGAGAAGGCTTATAACGCAAAGGTTGCGGAAGGACTATCGCAGCACACGTTATTTCACTATAGGCACGCGCATAGCCTACTACTAGAATACTTAGAGTTGAAAGGTATTAAGCCGGATATCCGCAGTCTAACGTTAGATATTTGCCGCGCTTTTGTTACGTGGTTACTCGAGGAAAGACCGAAGAATGACGGGCATAAGTTTAAGCCTGACTCCGATAAGACTCCCGGCATTTCTCCGCGAGCAACTAACGATATTCTTAAGACATTGCGCACAACATTCCGCGTACTTGTGACGGATGAACTAATTACCGACAATCCTTTCTTGAACGTAAAGAACGTCAAGGAGCCGGAAAAACTTATCGAAGTGTTATCTGTAGACGAGTTAAAGGCGCTATTAAATGCTATCGATCAGCGCGAATATGCATCGTTTAGGGATTACGTAGTCATAAACGTATGTATCGACACTATGTGCCGTATTGGTGAAATACTTTCGTTAACTGTTGATGACGTTGACTTGACCGCGAGGGAAATCGTTATTAAGTCGGAGATAACGAAGACTCGAAAAGGGCGAATTGTGCCGATTCAACAAAGGACTGCGCGATTATTGAAGGAATTAATGATAGAGGTTGAGGAGTTTGAGAGCGACTACATCTTTCTAGCGAATTATGGAGAGCCGTTAACGCCTAGTCATTTCCGCAAAAGACTCGCTGGACACGCGAAAAAGGCCGGAATCAAAAAGCATATTCATCCTCATTTACTGCGCCATACTGCCGCGACTTTATACTTGGAAGCGGGCGGTAATCTTAGGTACTTACAAGCGTTATTGGGCCACGTAGACCAACGTATGACATCGCGTTACACTCATTTATCGAAGCGATCTATTGCGGAAAATCACGACCAATTTTCGCCGTTAAATCAAGTTATCGATAAATTAAATAAACCACGCAAGATAAAAAGATAACGGGAGCCAATTACGGCTCCCTTTAAACTTTACGGGCTTTTTCTTCCGTTTATGGATTAACATTCTTGAATATAATCCATTGGGAAAGCAAATGTATATCCATTTTGTAATGCCCATTTACAAGCATTTTCAATTTTAGTTTTCATACTTTCTTGATATAAATATTGTTCATGAGTGAAAACACACTGGATATTTTGTTGCCCTGCATACGTACTATCTGTTTTACGTGAATCTAATACGGAAATAGGATTAGAGTGATTCTCAAGGCGCACATCAGTACGTACAAAATATAACCTTTCAACAGGATCATACAAATCATCACATTTTACCAATGAATCACGTTGCAAACTGTTTAAATAGTAAACCACTGCTCTCGTGTCATCGGCACTCAGAAAACCTTTTACTCCCACTCTTGCATCTCTCCACAATCTGACGGAATCAATAGTGCCTGTGTAGTAGTGTATTCTCGGCATAACATCAATACAATAAGGTGATGCGAAGTTCTTTATTGCGTTCAGGAATAAATTGTAATGGTTTAGTGCATCTGCCGAACTGATAGAATTATCATACCTACTCGCCATTTCATAAGCATGAAATCCGAATCTTAACCAACTGGAAGCTTTTCTAAATTCATCCTTAAACTTGGTAGTCATTTGACTTAAATTCCAACTGCCATCTGTATAAAAGCAATATAAAGAAAACACTGCTCCATATTTATCGTGCATGGCTTTTAAAAATCCAAAGATAGGATGATCCCAAACGGAATTGTAATTTCCTACACTTAATTCCTTCAACATCTCAATCACATCATCAGATGATAAGTGCATATATTTAGGCTTTGATTCAGGATATACTTTTACGGAATCATAAAATACATTTCGTGTATTGTCCCGCCAAGATACACCTGCCATTATTGGTCTATCTTCAGGGAGAATATAATTCTGTTCAGGTTTTAAAACGAAAGTCGATGAAAGGATATTGTTTACAAACAATTGTATAGCTTGCCCTTGTCTTACTGCTTTTAATACGTCACTAGCTTTAGCATCATAAAGCACACCACTTGAACCAGTTGCCACCCCTTCTCTTTCTTTACCCATCACCCTCCACAAATCTCCGTATTTAGGTGATATATACGCAAAGTTATTTAAGTCTGAACCGAACGCTATACGATTCCAGTCAGGAAATCCACCTGATGCAAGTGTTACCTCTATTGCTCTTGCGTTTCTTATTCCTTTGTATAAAGCAACGTTAAAATCAGATACTCCACCTGTAGGCATGTTTACTTTACCATCTGTCACGATAATATCTGACGTTGTTGACCAATCTCTTAAACCTAAAGAAAAATCATCAGTTTCAACTGAAGGTGTCACATATTGTAATTGGTTAAATGCACCTGTTAATTTTGTCTTAAAATCAATGGATTGGAGCTCCACTTTCTGCGTTGTTTGTGCCAACTGCGCATCAACGTCTTCCAACTTATCGCTCAATAAAGGGAACCCTAACCTAGCGTCTATAACTTCGCTTGGCTGCGGATTCCCTACAATTAAATCATCAACGCGCTTCCTTTGCGCCTTTATGTCCGTATCAATATCGTTAAAATTCGCATTCAAGTTATTACGAAAATCTCTGTTCAGTGATGTCCCTAGCGTTCTATATTTTCCCATGTAATTTCCTCCTTTAAAAATAAGCGCCTCCCGATTAGGGAGCGCGTTCTTACTAAAATTTAAATCCCTGTATTTGAGATTCATTATTAAATTCCTGTGAAAATTTCCTGTTTATCCATTCATACGTAGCATCTGCCACTGTTTGACCGTCGAGTTCGGTAGTCACTCGAATCTGCTGCGATTTAATAGCGCTAATTAAACGCTCAAGCTGCTCGTTACTTGCCGCACCGACCGAGCTAGGTGACTGAACTTGCCCCGCGTCGATCATACGCATTAAATTCGCCTGTTGCGCCTCTGTTAATACCGCTTCATTACGCAATAAACGAACGTCGACTTCATTAAATTTCGGCGCATCTATAAATCTAGAGGCTAATCCTCCCGAGTGTAGTTTCGGCATTTGGTTAAGCGGTTGTTTGCCGACAATCCCGCCTGTGTGATACTGCGATAAATTCGCACCGCCCTTTGTATATACCGTCACACTCTTCGAAATAGAACGACCGAGTTCCCGATTCATTACTCCGGCATCTTTAATAATTGCGTCAATTCGACCGCGTACCTCGCCTAACTTACCGAGCTGACCGTCGATTGCTCTAATCGCATCCTGGTATTCTTGCGTATTTTTGAAAGCTTCCGCGGTGTTAGCTTCCATTGACGATTTTTTCGCTTTTAATTTAGCAATTTCGTTGTCGACCATGCGGAGCTCTTCACCTTTTTTGGCGTTAATTCCTACTTGAGATAATTCGAGTTGCATCATTTGATACTTTACTTGGTCCAACGCTTTTATGTCCTTTTGAGTGAGCTCGAGTTTTTCCTTTTTCTTTAGTAAAGCGTCGTACTCAAGCGCCTTCTCCTCTTTTAACTTTTGAATTTCGATTTCGCGAAGTCCTATCTGTTGATTCCACCAAAACTCAGATATCTTATTTCCGGACTCTTTTGCCGCGTTTAACTTGCCCTGTTCCTCAACTAGTTTTTTCTGCTGTTCCCCGATTTTACCGTCGATTTCGGCAACGTTACCGGTAATAGTATTAATATCTTCGAGTAACTTTCGCTCTTTCTCGAGGTTGTCTAAATAAGACGCTTCCGCTTTTGCTTTTTCCGCCTCTAAATTAAGTCGGATGTTTTCGAGCTGCTCCTTATTTAACTTCTTTGCTGCGTCGGTATTTTTCAATAAAATATTACCTTGTTCCGATATAACAACGTTCGCATCCGGCACTACCTCGACCAACTGCCCGTTTACATCAACAAACTTTTGCATTTCCTCATTTGTTAATCCCGATTTCTCTAAAAGCAAATTTTGCTCTTCTGTTAATCGCGCGATAATTTGTGGGTCAGCGGTCTTATTTAGTTCCGAATTAATATCGACGAATCGCGCCATTTCATCGGTCGTTAACCTTGATTTTGCGCTTAGCGTATCGTAATCCGTTATTAGTCCGGTTAATTGGTCCTTTTGCTCGATCATAGCCTTCGCATTGTCAAGACTAACCGTGTTAAGGTTATCGTAGTGCTCTTTCGCGGCTATTACGATACCGGTTAAGACTGATAGTCCTGTAATAACCATTCCTACAGGCGAGAGTGATAACAGTTTTAATGCACCTACGATTTTCACTATCGAACTGGCAGCTAACGCAAGCCCAGCGGCTGCCCCGACGGCTTTAGCGCCCGTCTCAAATATCTTGGGATTAAGGTCGGCCAAAGAATCCGCAACATCCGTTCCAACATCAATAATTTTACGGAACTCATCAAGGAATTCGTCTCCTATTTTGATTCCGAGCGTTTCCAAGGCCCCGGTGAATTCTTCGAAACTTCCTTTAAGATTGTCCTTCATTATTTTGGCGGTTGCCTCGGATGCCCCTGCGGAATTCTCTAACCCTTTTACGAACTCGTTAAACTTTTCCGGTCCTTGAGATATAACGGATAACATACCGCTCGCTGCTTCGGTTCCGAATATCGTACTTAATCGAGCAACCTTCTGCGCGTCAGTCATGTTGTTTAATCCTTTGACAAACTGCGGAATAATATCGGATAAATCAAGGAAGTTGCCACTTGCGTCCGTCGTTTTAACTCCGAGGGCTTCGAGTGCTGCAGCGCCCTCCTTCGTTGGGTCTGCGAGTCGTTGGAGCGCCATACGTAACGTAGTTCCCGCCTGTTCTCCGGCGAGTCCGTTATCTACCATGATTCCGACACTGGCCGCTAATTCCTCCATTGAAATTCCTAACGTATGAGCGATAGGCGCTGCGTACTTTAGAGCATAACTCATGTCTAACATGTTTGCGGCGGAAATATTCGCGGTAGTTGCTAGGATATCCGCAACTTTTGTCGCTTCCGTCGCTTCCATTTGAAACGCATTTAAGGCCGATGTAATTACATTTGCTGTTAATGCAAGATCACTGCCCGATGCTTCTGCGGCCGCTACAATACCGGGCATTGCGCCGATTATTTTGTTAGCGTCGAAGCCTTTCGCTGCTAAGTCCTCCATCGCAATGGCAATTTCACCGGCCGATTTGGAAGTGGCAGCTCCAAGCTCTAATGCTGTATCTTTTAATCGGGCCATCTCGTCAGCATTAGCGCCTGAAATTCCGGCGACCCTACTGAGTTGCGCTTCAAAATCTGCCGCAACCTTGACGGCAACTCCGACACCACTTACGATCGCTCCGGCTACCGCAAGGCTGGCCGTTTGTATTCCGGTCATTTCTGCCTTTAGGTCCTTCGACTTCTTCGTCGATTTATCGAGTTCGTTCCGGGCATCCTGCATGCCTTTCTTAAACTCGCTGGAATTTAAGGATAATTTGGCTCTAATTTCCGTTTTTACCCCGGCTTTCACCGTATTTATACAGGGACTAGACTATACCATCAACTCACTGAGTTGCCGATTGGTAGTCGTTGAGGGCTTCCCGAAGGCTGTCCCTGCGGATTGTCCATTGTCGCATCTAACGGATTGTTACACTTCGGTACCGTTAGCTTTAGGAGTTTCCCGCATATTCTCGGTTTGCTTACGTCATCACTAACGTAAGGGGCTATCGTTAACCCACGTCTGCCATTTACTCTTCGTCTCCTTTCGCAATAACTTCGCAAATATATCGAACAATTTTTTCGTGTCCGATTCTTTCGACGATTTCCTCTACGTTCTCCATCGTCGCGATAGTTACCATCACTTTTGTTACAATGCCGGGATTTAGCAACATTTCGAGTAGTTGCTCGTCTGATAACGTCAAATTTTCGTTAATTTCGCTCATTCCGTCTCCTCCTCAAAATAAAAAAGCACCGATGTTACTCGGCGCTAAACGTTTCGATATATTTTTGTTTCAATACTACGTATTTCTTCGCGATTTCAACGTCTTCTCTTCGTTGTACCGCGTCTTCGTAAACCCTCGCTAACACATCTGCATCTACGCGATACTCCGATACGTCTACGTTAGATAAGTCTTCGTTTTCAGTACGGGCTACTACTTCCTCGTCTCCCCAAATTTCAACAATACCGTTTTCAGATTTAAAACTATTCATTACTCAACATCTCCCTCGTTTTGTTTTTGTGTTGGTACCTTTTTCTTTAATAGCGCGTATGTTGCCCTAGATTCAATGGAACCTGTTTTAGTGGCAACTTCTCTAGCAAACTCTAAGTCTTCTTGCGTAACAGCCTCATCGCTCCGAATCTTTTTACGTAATTGATGCAGCTTATACATATAATTAGCCACGTTTTTCACCTACCTTTACACGTTCTACATCACGCGGTAACTCTCGTTTATCTTCTACCTCGAACAAATCAGCATTTGTTATGAGTTTGAGGTCCCGAGTGGTGACTATCTCATGTACCGCATAATGTGGTCCTTTTTTATTTCTAGTTTCATCTAAATACGACTGATTTATTTCGGAATAAATGCCGGCATACTCAGATCGCAGCTCAAAATAGTCCATCAATGCGTTTAAATATTGCGCGCGCGCTTCCTCAATTCGTTTAGCAATCGGTGCCACTTCTTTTTCGCGGATTAAAGGTGCGTAGAACCCATTCCAATCCTTAACTAAATCCTCGGCAGTTACTCTTTCTCTAAATTGTTCTTCCGTAATGTACTCTTTCGCTCGATCCATTTCCGACTCGGCTTCACGTAAGGAGATTTGAGCGTTTGCGATTTTACCTCTTGCTGCCACCTTTTCGGAAGTTAATTCCTTCCCTTCCTTAAACTCACGTTGTAAGACTGTTTCTAACTCGATTTCTGCCTTCCTGAGTTCTTCTTTTGCGACATCAACTTTCTTTTCATATCGCTCACTTAGCTCCAACAAATCCTTCCGAATTCCAGCTTTATGTTTTTCGTATAGTTCCCATTTCCTCATTTATTCGCAGCTCCTTTATTAAATAGATTTTTAATGAAATTTAAAAAGCGCTCGAGCAAACTCGGCGACGCTTCTTCAATAACTTCTTCTTCAATTTTCGATAAATATAACTCTTGCAATATCGGAAACTCGCGAGAATCAGGCGCAAGTATTCGATACAAATTACTGAATTCACTCGATGATTTAATCGAACCCTTAATCCCTGGCATTCCGATAAACTCCTTGTAAACGTCCTCGTTGTCGGTTTCTACGTCCACACTTTCGAGATTATGAGTAACCATTACGTCGAGTACGGTATCGAGAATTTCGAACTTGTCTTCGAAAGATTTAACGATTTGGTCCGCATGAATTCCAGTTCCGTCGAAATAGTCGAGCGCGATAAAGTTAATGCCCTCTAGTTCGATTAAAACAACTTGTATAAGAGGCCGCACATCACATCAACCTTTCTGTAATTGAAGTTTCGCGTTGAAGTGCGTCTAACGCAAGCCAAACCGAATACTTCCTCACTCTTTTAACTTTGTGGAATACTAATCTTTTCCGTTGAGCATATGGTCCCGCAATTTTTTTGCATTCTCGATTTCTGCTTTTGAAATGATCTAATAACGAATAGAATATTACTAATCTATCGTCCACATATACCTGAGCCATAATTTTCGGAAATAAGTAATGCAGTAATTCTTTTTGCGTAAGTATTTCATTTTTTGGAATACACAGAGACATAAAGTAGTAAGATTCTCCGTCCCATGCGTAGGCGCTTTTAGGATACTTACAGAGCTCGACGCCCACGCCCCAAAACTTAGGATTCTTTTTGTAAATGGAAATATCGACGGTTGTAGTATAAAACGGATCAATCTTCATATCCATTTTGAAAGACCGGCCCAATCTTCGTTTCTAACCTTGGTTTGATTTAAAGGCTTTAGTTTTTCTTTTCCAATTACAATATCTAACGTTCGTTCAACCGTTTTTAAAGGTTGGTGTCTACCGAATTTAAATTCTTTTACACCGTCTCGGTGGTGAACCGTCGCAATAATATAACGAGCACCTACGTCATTTTCAGACGGCAACCGTATGCTCACCGCGCAACCTCCGATTATCATCGAATCTCCTCCGCAACATTTCGTCGAATTTAGCGTCTTGAACCAACTTCGGCACCATTTGCCATATGTGTTTTAACGAATTAGTTTTACCGAATTTAAACTGAAAGTAATCGTCACCGTCAGTCACTTGCGCAACAATAAACCGTCCCTTGCGGACTAACTTGACGTCAAGCCGATCATGCACCGTAATCCCCTCCTGTTACTTTTTAAGAAAGCTATCCATCTCTTCTTGAAGTTCCGGCGAATATTTAAATACATAAACATTAAAGCCTGGTATTTTACGGCTAGGCTCAATAGACTCTACTTCAAATCCTTTTGAGGTTAAATGCTCCATAACTCTCTTACTTAAAACAACTTTATTTTTCTGTGCCATAAACTAGCCCCCTCGTAAATTTGTGTGTATTTGACAGATTTTCTACCGTTTTCCCCCTAAATTAACGCAATAAAAAAGCCCCGAGTATCTTTGTAAGGTGTAAGCCTTCGGACGCTCATGGCGGCTAATTTTCTCCGATAGTTTTCACGCCAAACATACGCTCAGCTGGGCGTCTTTGCTCGATAGGAATTCGAAACTGAACGCCTATTAATCTGTTATTCTTAAAATAGTCCGCCATGATTTCCCAATCTCGCTTATAACGTTTAATGCGTCGGATTAAATCGCGATCTTCCGTATAACCCGTAATCCAACCTTTTTCTAGGTTCCAAAGTGAATTATTCATTTTCCAATTCCTTCGAAAGCTTGCCTCAATTCAAATCCTACGTGCTCGTTAGTTAAGTCTGCGACGACGTCTTCTTTTTTAGAGTTTGTTAATAATGAGATATAACTGATTACTAGCGCGAAGTTTTCGTCAGGAAATTTATCGCGATTTTCTAAAAAATAGGTAACTATTGGCTTGGTTCCTTTGGAAGCATTGTCGTGAATGCAAGCTGGGATTAGATTGGCAAGTGTATTTCTTCCACCTTCTGACAACGGCTGTATATGTTCCAAATGCAAATGCTTGGGTTGTTCCGGTCTCTTATTACAATAGGCACATCGACCATCAAACATTTGAAATATTAACCGTATTTCTCTTACGCTAACTTCCATAGGAATATTTAAATCGGCTGATCTTCGTCTTAATCTTCTAAATGCTCTAGACGCTTTGTCATCTAACTCATGTTTGCATTCACGACACCTGTTCGTGATTTTGTTTTTTACACGACTATCAATTTCAAACAAACTTAACTCTTTTTCCAGACCGCAGATTCTACAAATTTTCGTTTCCACATGTTGACACCCCTTTTATTTACTGTTATGATATTGTTGGATATCTATTTGGTAATTTCTTTTGAGTCGAAAAATTTATTAACCTTATCAATGGTTTCGATAAATTTATCATCGACAGAAAAGCATTTTGCTAAATTGATTCGAACTCTGTCTGATATTGGCTTAAGATCATTCTCCATCAAAGAAACATAACCTTCGCTAATTTCCAATTTTTCGGCTAACCCAGCCTGTGTAAGCCCTAAGTAAAGTCGAATTTGCTTTAGTCGTTTACCTTCCATCCTTACCCCTCCTTCGTTTTATTTACCTTTAGGCATATTTTTTAACGGGCTTTTTGCCCTTTCCGCTTTCATCTACACTTAACGTAGTTTTATTGACGATTCCCACTGTTTTTTCTGCATTTTTTGCATCTTTTTCTACTTGCTCCGCCCTGTTTCGACGTTCTTCTTTTACGCGATCCCTCTTACCGTCTCCACCTTCGGTTTCCAAGCGTATCTCCGCTAAAACTTCCGAGTCAAATAAACGCTCATACTTACGATACAACTTATCTTTTTCCGCCTGGCGAAGCTCCTTATAAGCTGACGGTGGTAAATACGTTCCCGCAGCGTAAATTTTCGATGTTCTTTCGAATTCCTTTACCGCTAAATTTTCGCGTTTTCTACAATCATCGCAACAGAATCTATTAGGCTTTACTTTCGGTCGTTGCATGAATACGTTAAGGCAAAAACGATGTGCGCACGACTTATACTTTCGACGTTCCTTCGACAACTGTTCGCGAGTTATCCTCTTCTTTTCGAGTCGCGTTAAAAGGCTGTCGACTAAATCGGGTAACGTGAACGATGCACTATGAACGTACTGGCGTTCTAATTCCTCCCACTTTTTGCGAGTAAAGTACTTGTAGCTCTCTCTTTCGATATTTTCACCGACCATGTCATAGATGCCAGCCATTATTGAAAGC
Source organism: Bacillus sp. JJ1562 (assembly GCF_036962705.1). Taxonomy (NCBI): domain Bacteria; kingdom Bacillati; phylum Bacillota; class Bacilli; order Caryophanales; family Bacillaceae; genus Bacillus; species Bacillus sp. JJ1562. Next base: position 69,115 of record NZ_JBALOQ010000021.1, on the reverse strand, counting down.
GAGTTCGGTGACAGTTTATTTTCTGCGAGCATTTTTTCCGCATCCTTATTTAGGTTCTCAACATCCGTAACTCCTGCGCGTTCGTTCTTTTTTCTTAACTCATAAAGTGGTGTGTTTTTCATTTTATCCCACATTTCCTCCTTTTTTGTTACACGGTCAATTATGTGTACCATGTAATTCTCTATAAGGTTTTATAAAATACTTGCGCAATAAAAGATGTTATTGATAGTAGCAGTAAGTGATTTTCAACTTGCTGCAATCTTTTTAAATCTCGTTATTAAGTCTCGTTAGTTAAATCTAGTTAACACATAAACGAGCCCTTTGTTACCCCTGTTGATTAGGTGTACTATTGAGGTTTAATCCGTGTAACCTTTTTGTTGACGCCATTTTTTCATGCGCTCCGCCGAGGCTTTACGTCTGCTTTCGCATCTTCTTAGCGCTGACAGATAATTTTCGCGTGCATGAGGAAACTCGTTGTAAAACTCATCCTCAGTAAGCGGAACTAATGGCACGTAATAACCTTTCTCCGGAAAGTCGATTAACCCGACGGCTTTTAAATCGTCCAGGTGTCCGCTTGTCGTGTCCGCTGTCTTTCCGTAACTGACCGATAACTTTTCCGTGCTTGGGAACGCATAGCCTTCGATTGGATTGTAAAAATCGATGATTAGCGAATAAAGAAATAGCTTATCTGCGTTCATTCTTTCGTGATGAATATAATGTCGTGCGTCGCTTGGTAGCGGTATAAAGTGTTTTCCTCCTTCCGTTGGCGTATGTTTGTTAAAGACTCTTCGCTCTTTCATTCCGAAACCTCCCCCCCCCTTTTTTTGTTATCTATGTGAACGCAAGCGAATGCCTGCGAATTTACTCTTCAAGTAATAATACGAGCACCAACTCAAAACCGCGCAAAAAAAGAACGACATTTCTGCCGTCCATTACCGATCATTATTGTTTTTATAAGCGACTCGCGCCCCCGCCTCTTGGGCTGAGTCAACTTTATTGCGGCCCATTACGCAACAAACAGTTGCCGCTGAATGTACGCTCCATAACAGGTCGCATTTTCCGGCGTGGCTTGCCGTAACCACACCGGATGTTTTTGCGTTAAACTGCGTATAGATCTACGAGTGTTCCAATGCGACCATTTAAGTAATCTTTTCCATCGCGGTCCAAATCGACCAAGTAAACGCTAGGCACGTCCGTTTTAATCGCGTTATAAAGTGCCACACCGTCGTTATCCGCAACTAAAACCTTTCTATCGAGAAGCAATCCGTTCATATTTTCATTTTCGTTAACGATTCCTTCGAATCTAAATTTAACCGTTACTTTCATTATTTCGTACCTCCATTAGTTATTAAATTTACCAACAATTCAGGGTTATCGAGAAGATAGTTCGTATCGTCTTTTATGCGATTAACGATAACAGTGTCTTCGTCCTCCATTGACTCCCATTTATAAAGTTCAGTTCCTCCGATTTCATCTACCGCGAGAACATACCCATTTTCGAATACGATGCCATGATCGAAATACTTAAAACCAGGTGGCTCCCAACCTTTATCGATATATTTGACTTTTACCTTTTTCATCTGATACACTCTCCCTATGTTTCGTATTATTTTTTTTGAGGACTCGACGACGCGGAAACGTCGCCGGGTTTTTTATATTATCTCGAGACTTTCTTGAATTTCGAAAAAGCCGAAGATAGTAAAGAAATCAAATAAAGTGATGCTCTTCATAGCAGTTATTGCTTTCTGCATTAATTCGAGGTTGTTACCTTTTTCTGATATCCCCTCTTTTAGTAGCAAATGCCCTGTATCCTGTTTAAAGTAACCTTCCTTTTCAGAACGTTTAACCCCGAGGAAAAACATATTCCCCTCATCAATATATATCGCGTGGCCGGGGTCCACTAGATAGCCCGAAAACACATATTCTCCACCTTCAAGTACGATATTAATTTCTTTCATCTCTTGCGACCTCCCAAACGTAAATTAAATCGAATCCAAGTTCTGCAGCTGTTTGCGCTTTAATTTCGCAGCTACCTACGTCATTACTTGCGGGAAACATGTTGGAAGGTACGGTTATGAATTCCTCCACGTAATCCGCGTCAACTAACCGAATATTAAATAAGTTTTTATTGCGTGTGTACTCAACATGGACGTTGTTTTCCAAAACCACTAAAGGCATATAAATCACCTCCTAATTGTTCATTGTGATGTTAATTTTATATACTGTAGTGTGCATCTCTTAATTACATAATATACACTGTAGTGTTAATTGTCAACACTAATATTGATATTTTTTACATTACGATTTATACTATAGATAACGGAGAGGGGTGAACGTATGATAAAAGTACATTTATCGAGGATCATGGGAGAAAAAAGGTATAATATCGCAGACGTTTCGAAATTGACTGGATTACATAGAAACGGCATTACTAAACTCTATAACGAACAGACTGACGGAATTAAGTTCGATACATTAGAGAAGTTATGCGATGCTTTAGAATGTAAGATTTCCGATATACTCGAAATAGTAAAAGAAGAAAACGAGGCCGAATAAGCCTCGTCTTTTTATTTCGTATTAAGTTTCGCGATTGCTAACGTAGCCTCTAGCTCGTTCCTTTTGCGGTTAAGTTCAGTCGAAGCCATATCGACTAAGAACTCCGCACGGGTTATTTCGTACGCCTTATCCTTCGTATATTCGTTAAGCTGCATACAACGCACTTTATCGGATTGACCTTTTATCTTCCCCGCGCGAAATAATTCGCTTTCCTTCGTTAATAATTCGATACGTAGCTCGCGCAACCTCGATAATTCCTCGTAGAACCGCTTTTCTGCTTCGTAAATCTCGCCTGGTAATGTTTCTAGCGCCTTCTTAACTAAATCCATTCGCAGCAACCTCCTGACGTTCAGCGATATTGCGTAACCTATCGACAACTGCTGGCGACACTTTACAACGCGAAACTATGACGTCATGCAGGCCGAATAATATCTCGTAATCTATTGCGTCGATTATAACGGATCCGATTACGTGATTACCCGTTTCGTCGTATACATAAACGAAGCTAGAGCTACCGCCGTATGAAATTAATACCTCTCTATAATCTTCCATATCTCTACCTCTCGATTCCAATATCGATAAGTTTATGAATAAAGTCGACAAAAGACATTCTGCTTAACTCGTTTAAGTCTAGCGCATCAATAGGATTATCCTTTATAAACAAATGAATTAATCCTTTTAACTTACAATCCTCTCCGGTTTCGATGTAGGTTCCTTTATTCTTATAAGTCATTGCGACAATCCCATCGTCAGTCTTTAAAATCAAATGTTTACTATCAATCTTTATTCCTTGCTCGAGCACGCTTTGATCCGTCTTATGAATATTGCAAGTAATTTTATACCTAGCGGTTACTACTTCCGGCTCGATTCTTTCGCGAGGCTTTCGTTTAAGTAAAATATTCATGCTGTTAACCTCCTAAATTTTCGTTGGACCTGCATATTTTCGGAATTACGCGCATAAGCTGAAACGGAACTTGCTTCCGCTTCTGCTCCTATAGGCGAACTCTGACCGTTGCTTTTCCGCGGTGACGTCAGAAGATTATCGCTAGTACCCCGAGTATCGCCGCAATCGCTACTATTTCCTTTTCTACGTCGTCAAGATAGCGCGTTTTTACGTCATATGACCGATAGCTACCTTTTACCTTAACGACTTTTATTAGGCGTTCTTTAGTCGAGTCTAATCGTGATTCCTCCGGTATTTCTGCTATATACGACTCTTTCGGTAAGAACCTCCCCCTCTCGTCGCGTTGCCGTTCCTTGGACGATTGACTGCGCGATAATATCTGACGGATTAACTGTTCTTCTTCCCTCGTTAACATAGCTGACGTCCTCCCCTCCTTCTACTATTACCGGGCTTTGTTCCAGCCAGTACGCGTGTTGTTGCGGGTCCCACGACGGTAGGGGAATAGGGACGTCTTTCTTAACGTGAGGCTTCAATAAATCGTAAAATTCCTTCGAACGTGCTGCCGCGAAAATAGCCCCGCGAATAATTTGATTACGGTCAAGATGCGTAGCGTAGAATAGTTGGTCTACATACTCCTTAAATACATCGGACATACGAACAGTCGGTCTATACAATTTTCCCAGCTCCCTTTTCGTTTATAATTGCGTCGATCATCGATTTACCTTCGGGCGTCAAGTAGACGTCCTTCCTTCCGATAAGAGATAACGCGAGTTCCTTCGTCATTCGGTCTAGCCTCCTCCCTAACGTCTCGTCGACGTCTTTAATACATGTTACTGAGGACGGCTTGTACAATATGTTACTTTTTTGCGCGTATGAAAAATAATTCTCGTGGCAATACTTGTACCATTCTAAAATTAAGGAGTGGTACTATGTTTGGACTTGGAAAAAATCGTACTAAATTCGGAAGGTGGCTCGATCGCCAGGGTATTAGTCAGATAGAATTAGAGGAAGAGTCGAAGTTGAGTCGTAGGACTATTTCGCGGTTATGTAACGATGAGGAATATCGGCCAAAGTTTTCGACCGTTACGAAGATTAGACGTGCGTTGAAGCGATTCGGTAAGGACGTGCCGGACGATTATTTCGGAATGTGAGATTAACCAAATGAAAGAATTAAAATTCGGCAACACAACTGTAATAATTCACTCTCCTCTCATGGAATCAACTGAGGAAGATAGGCGAAAGTGGTTTGAAGAAGCTATTAAGAACGAGAATCCTGTGATAATGAATATTATTGAAACTATGAAAAATTGTTATAGAAAAAGTGATTAATAATACTATTACCGAAACTCCCCGAGTTTATTTTATTGCGCGGAAGTTGTAACCACCAGGTGAGGGGCGGACGAGGGGGTGCCTTGGGGGTAACGAACATTTGTTCTGAATAATCGAACATTGTCGAATAACGTCGAATTTCGTTATGCACTTTTTTGCATAGACAACGCAAAACTAGTAGACATAATGTTTCTTATCAGAAGTTACCGTTTTCGCAAACCCGCGTCACATCAGCGTTTTCAAACTACGCTATTTTCCCGAATATACACGATTCTATACATCGTTGTTATACCGCGGTTCCTCCGCCCTGCCCCAACGGTATTTCCCGAATATCCTGCATAAGCTTCGGTATCCGAAGTAGGAGCTAGCCGACAACTTTCGACACCACCCCGTGAGTTTTGCGAGGGTCCGTCCGGTGAGCGCCTCGTGCGGACGAAAAGTTATCGAAGACTCTACGTTTCGAATAGCGTGCTTATTATTTGGGAAGGAATGGGACGACTATATGCGCCGTATATGCGTTGCCATAGCGCCATTTACCCCCTTATAGCCACGCTTCCCATTGCGGTAGACTCCCGTCATACATTACGATATATTACGTACCCCTACCGTTAATTCCGACTATCCTTACCGAGTTTCTTCATATATAAACGAGCACTCTTTTCCCGCAATAAATAAAAAGGTAATACGCGCTTTTTGGCGAAGTATATATGTAGTATAAACATTACGAAAGGGGGTCGTGTTATGAGCGAAGAAAGATACGAATTTCCAGGGGCGAACGGTACAGTTATCGTTACACCTACGAAGGTGACGCTTAAGCATAGTCGATTTCTAGGCGCGGGAAAAGGCGTGAAGGAAATCCGCATTAAAAGTATTAGCGGGATCCAGTTAAAGAAGGCGGGACTTACTGCGGGCTATATTCAGTTTGTATACTCCGGTAGCTCCGATTCTCAAGGACGCAAAACTAAAGATATTATGAATGACGAAAACACTATAATCTGCAACAAACGCAGTCATTACGAAGGTATGGTTAAAGCTAAAGCGTTAATAGAAAAGTTCATCGAACGCGCTGAAACTAGTAACGCTACTACTGCGGAATTATCGCAAGCAGACGAGTTGAAAAAGTTCGCTGAATTACGAGATGCGGGCGTTATATCTGACGATGAATTTACCGCGAAGAAAAAGCAGATACTCGGTCTATAATTCGACAGCGGAACGGTATTACTACTTGCAGCGTAACGGTGCTGTGCGCTATAATGTCGATATATCGGAAAAGAAGTCGATTACATAATCGTAGGCGTGCGTTGACTCTACGACTGACATAACGCAAGGGAAACGGAGTTCAGACCGGGGCAAGGCGCTGGCAGGCAAAGGGTCGTGGGTTCGATTCCCATCAACTCCATTAAGTAAAAGCCACTCTAGTTTTAACTAGGGTGGCTTTTGCTTGTATATGAAGTATATCTTTTGATAACATTTAACTTTAATTTAATTTGATACACTAAACAAAAAGCCTATCTTTCAGGGGGTAAAACGGTGAAATATTTAATCGGTTGTATAGGATTCCCTTTACTGATTATCCTCATTGCGGCATTAATAGGATTTGCACTAGATGATGAAGAATCTACAAAGAATGACTCGAAAGAACAAAACTCAGAACAAGTCAAAAATGAAGAGCTAGCCACTGAAGAGCATGCAAAAGAAAAAGCTGAAAAAGAAGCGACTGAAGAAGCAAGACAAAAAGAGGAAGCTGAACAACAAGCTAAAGAAGAACGTGAACGCAAAGAGCAAGCCGAACAAAAAACGGACGAACAAGCCCAGGCAATTGGCTTAGAGGCAGTAATAGTTTCTCGAGTTGTAGATGGTGACACGGTTGAACTTTCTGATGGCCGGAAGATTCGTTTAGTCGGTGTAAATACACCTGAATCTACAAACAGGCAAGAAGTGTATGGGAAAGAAGCAAGCAATTATACAGCCTCTCAACTGGAAGGCGAAAAAGTATGGCTTCAAAAGGATGTATCCAATAAAGATCGCTATGATCGATATTTACGCCTTATCTGGTTATCTGTTCCATCGAATGTATTGGACGAAGCGGAAGTCCGTTCAAAAATGTTTAACGCCTTGCTAGTTTTAAACGGATATGCCGAACCTTCAACCTACCCGCCAGATGTCACCTATAGCGACTATTTCGTAAAGTTTGCTCGCGAAGCACGGGCGAACGGAACAGGCCTTTGGGCATACGGGGAAAATGGGACCACAAAAGGTGATCTCGATAAAGGTAGTTCAAAACCATCATCGCCAAGGAATAACCCACCCACAGAGGGTAGCGGAAATACCAGAGGTTCAGAATCCTATAAAAACTGTACTGAACTACGAAAAGTGTATCCTAATGGTGTTCCATCAACACATCAAGCTTATGAAGCCAAACATGACCGCGATAAAGATAACTGGGCATGTGAAAAGGCATCATAAAAGCCGACAGACCCGATCAGATTGATTGGGTCTTTATTTATTCTCTCATTTATTAAAATGGGCTGATTTTTGTCGAAAAAAACTGTCGTAAATTATCGGAATCTTTTGCCAAAAGTTGGTTGATTACTAGTTTCAAAATGTTAACATTGTATTGTAGGCGTTTTCATAGCGCCTGTATGCTAGTTTTATAAAAAAAGGAGGAAAAAAATGAGCCAATTAATTTTTGCATTACGAGAAAAGGTTGAGTCATTTTTAAACGGGACAAAGAAGCTTTATATCAATGGTGAATTTGTGGAAAGTGCTTCTGGAAAGACGTTCGAATCCTATAATCCTGCGACAGGTGAAGTATTAGCAACTGTAAGTGAAGCAGGTCCAGAGGATATTGATCGTGCTGTAAAAGCAGCCCGCAAAGCTTTTGATGAAGGTCCTTGGCAAAAGATGACTGCAGCCCAAAGAAGCCGTATCATGTATAAACTGGCAGATTTGATGGAGCTACATAAAGATGAGCTAGCACAATTGGAAACATTGGATAATGGTAAACCGATTCGTGAAACGTCAAATGCAGATATTCCTCTAGCAATTGAACATATGCGTTATTATGCTGGATGGTCTACGAAAATCGTGGGACAAACGATCCCTGTAAATGGACCATTCTTTAACTATACTCGCCATGAAGCTGTTGGTGTTGTGGGACAAATCATTCCATGGAACTTCCCGCTGTTAATGGCAATGTGGAAGCTTGGTGCAGCTCTTGCAACTGGCTGTACAGTGGTATTAAAGCCTGCAGAACAAACACCTCTTTCTGCTCTATATTTAGCTGAGCTTATGGAAGAAGCTGGATTCCCTGCAGGGGTTGTGAATATCGTTCCTGGCTTTGGTGAAACAGCTGGTCAACCGCTAGTAGATCATCCACTGGTTGATAAGATTGCATTCACTGGTTCAACAGAAGTTGGAAAAAGCATCATGGAAAGAGCCTCAAAATCATTAAAACGTGTAACATTAGAATTAGGTGGAAAATCTCCAAATATTATTTTACCTGATGCAGATCTTACAAAAGCAATTCCTGGTGCATTAAATGGAGTTATGTTTAACCAAGGTCAGGTTTGCTGTGCGGGATCACGTGTCTTCATCCAAAAGAAACAATTCGATAATGTGGTAGCAGACATGGCAAGCCATGCTGAAAAAATCAAACAAGGTGCCGGTCTTCACTCTGATACAGAAATTGGACCACTTGTTTCAATTGAACAACAAAATCGCGTTTTAGGATATATTGAAAAAGGACTTAATGAGGGTGCTGAGCTAGTAGTTGGTGGTCAAAAACCATTTGAAGAGGGCTACTTTGTATCTCCAACTATTTTTGCGAATGTAAAAGACGAAATGACAATCGCAAAAGAAGAAATTTTCGGTCCTGTTATTTCAGCAATGCCATATGACGATCTTGATGAATTAATTTCTCGTGCAAACAGTTCAGAATATGGTCTTGCAGCTGGTGTGTGGACGCAGGATGTAGGAAAAGCACATTATATAGCTAATAACCTACGTGCAGGAACTGTATGGGTGAACTGCTATAATGCATTCGATGCAGCTTCTCCATTCGGTGGATACAAGCAATCAGGTATTGGACGTGAAATGGGATCCTATGCCCTAAATAACTACACAGAAGTGAAGAGTGTTTGGATTGCAATGAATTAATAAGAAAAGCGCTGGAGCTAGACATAGAAAAAAGGCGAGGATCTGCAATAGGTTCTCGCCTTTTCGTTAGCTAATTGTCGCATTTGTCTTTTGACCCTGCTGTCTTGGAAATTGGACTTTACAAACGAAATCTAAAATCCTTGTGCTAATAAATTGCCCAACAATAGCATAAATTATTATTCTCCAATCCACTACAATACCAGTCGTAAGCAATATCGTCCCATTAATCGCAAATAGAGTTTTCCCTGGTGAAAATCCTTTTAGTTTTGAAATAATTAACGCTAAAATATCCATCCCACCCGATGAGGCTCCCATTCGAAATAGAATCCCTATACCCACTCCAAAAACAACAGAGCCCACAAGTAAATCGACGATTACATTTGAAATGGGGCCAGTGATGAATGGAGTAAAGATCCGAATAGTGACTGCTGTTACTGTGACACAATACAATGTCCAAATAGCTGTACTCTTTCCAAGCCACTTAATAGCTGCAAATAAAAGGCCAGCATTTAGCAACCAAAGCGTAATATCAAAAGGAGTACCCGCTACATAATTGAACAGTACTGCGACATTAGCAGCTCCTCCGGTTGGAATAAAATGTGGAAATAAAAAAGTGGCCATTGCAAAGCCTTGAATATTTGCTGCAATTCCCAGTATCAAACCTTTATATACTATTTTCATGCTGTACGCTCCTAAATCGTATCTTATGATTTTATTAACATATGGTACCATTATTTTGATACATAAAAAAGGTCTGCTTTACCGTATCATATATGGTAAGCAGACCTTCTTCTTTTTATATCAAATACGCCTTGGCGTATTTGCGCCCAGATTTTTTCGAGTAAGCTCGAAAAACTTCCTTTGAAAATCTGTGGCATCCGCCGGAGGCTTTAACTTTATTGAGCAGAAATCCCCTACTTCTGCTCAATAAAGTTAATCTTTCCAAACAATTTCACCCGATTTAGTTGTAGGATCGATTTCAACTTCGAAATCGTGTTTTTCATAAAAATAGACGAGACGATCGACGTGATCCCAGTCTCTTTTTGCTATATCACCTGTAATCACAGGAATGTTTTGTTCACGAGCGATTTCTTTTAAATGATTCATGCAGATTGAACCATATCCTTGGTTCGCAGGACCTTTAATATCACCGATGTGTATGGCATCATCTTCTTTGTACTGGGCATGAAGGGTAAAATCCCATTTGCCCTTATAAGCTGATTCACAATCATTCACCATGATTTGGCACTGATTTCCATCATCAAAAGCAGACACAATTACCCATTTTTCATCCTTCGATTGATCAATGCCGATGATTTGATGCTTTTTTGAAATTTCTTTGATATTGTCCTGCATGCGATACATCTGGAACTGCAAATCCTCTAAATCCTGTTTGACCTCTGATGGGCTCTTATTCAGATCCTCTTTCATTAGCAAACTTTGAAAATACATGATAAACACCTTTCAATATATATTTTTTGCCTTAAAAGCAATTTAATTCCATTTTATTGATAAAAATGGAAAATGTTTACGTTTTTGACAACGAACATACAGTTTCCGATTATACTAGACTTCTAACATATTTGCAAACAACGCTTCTTTGCTGTCATATATTTATAAAAGCTTAGTAATACCTCTGTAACATGACTGTCATTTTATTATGTTAGGATAATTTTCGAGTAGGAAAATAGTCTTATGAAGGAGGTAGGATACTTTGAAAATCTCAACTCTTATAAAGAAGAAAACAGCCCTTCTCTATTTATTCGGTGTTCTACTTATTATGGGAACTAGCATTTTTACTACAATCCATCATTCGAATGCTGAAACAATTGAAAAGACTCCCAGTCAAGAACAAAAAATAGAGAAAGAAAAAATAAATCATCTAGAACAACAAAATCAACCTGTTCAAACTCAACCTGTTGAAAATAAACCTGTTGAAATGGCTTCTAAAAATTATAATGTTGAACAGGAAAATACAATTTCTGGTTCAGAACTGGACAAGCATCTAAAAGGGAATTTAAAAGGTCTAGGACCAAACTTCGTACAATCAGGCGAAGAGCATGAAATTGATCCTATATTTTTAGCCGCATTAGCTGCTCAGGAGACAGGTTGGGGCAATTCTGATATTGCTGGTTCCCCTTGGAATAATATTGGAGGAATTACTTGTATGCCCGAAATTTATACAAATATCTTTGGTGCCGATTATCCAAACCCTGGTTGTGAAACATTAGTTGAAGGTGGAACCAATTGGCAAAAGTTTCAATCAATTGAAGATAGTATTCGCTTTAAGGCGATTTATTTAAAGGAATATTATGTAGAAAACGGAAATAAAACAATTGGTGACATCCAAACAGTTTATGCACCAAGTGAGGCGGCAAACGATGCCACAGGTTTAAATAATCACTGGGTAAAAAATATTGTATCCATTATGAACGAAGTTAAAGCTGAACAGGCTTAAATATTGATATAAGAAATGCTCAGGGCATAGAAACTCTGAGCATTTTTATATTTAAAAATTTTCTATCATATTTCAAATTGATTTTCAAGCATGTGCAGGATAATTGAAGAATGTTAAAATAGTGTAAGTGTATTGTGTAATATATAGAAAATAGTTTATATGGAGGAAAAAAAGTGGCAGCAAAGAATAACGATAAAATTTCAGTCTCTGGAACATTAACATATGCCGATTTCAAAAAGCATAATAGTTATCACAGAAGGAAAAATGTAATTGGTTATTTCATTATAGTTTTTTTATGTTCATTTTATGTCTTATCCGATATTATCACTGGTAGTTCTATTTTGGTAACAATCTTTTCATTAATAATTTCTAGTGTAATCATTCTCCTACCGGTAATTTTAATGAACAGGAATCTCAGTAAAGTGTATAAAAATGAACAATTATTTAAAGATGAAATCACATACGAAATAAATGATAATGGAATATGCCAAAAAACAGGAAGATCAAACGCTAATATAGAGTGGAGTAACATATTCCTTGCAATAGAAGAGAAGGATATGTTTCGATTGTATGTTTCAAAGAATAAAGCAATCGTCCTGCCCATTAGTTTCTTCAATTCAAAGGAAGAAATAAACATTTTAAAAAGTCTTATCAAAAGGAACATGAAATCAAGGAAGGTCAAATTAAGGTTTTAGCCACGAATTCAAATAATTATTTTGTTTTTATTTAGTGAACTTTTTTATTCCCTCATTCGTATTATCTGCAGAATAAAAAGATTACGAATATGAATGAGGGTGTTAAGAATGACAGAGTTTTTTATTTTTTGGATAGCCGCATCCATTGGGGCAATAGCCGTTATGCCGTATCAGTTTAATTCGCTGAAGACCACAATTGAAGAAGATGCTAGAAAGAATCCAACCAAAAAAATTCCTCCCACTCATGTGCTTGTTTTGATTAGCATTTTACAAAGTGTTGTCCTATTAGGAGTTTCTGCTTTTATTGGAACCTGGTTGGCTCCCAAGGTTGATTTACATTGGTGGCTAGTTGAACATTGGTTAGATGGTACTGCAATACCATATTCCATCTCAGCAACAATTCTGTTAAGTATTATTGTCGGTGCCATTGCATCGATTCTCATCTTCGGATTAGACTTATTGTTTATGAAAAAAATGCCCAAGGTCGATATCGATGAGCCTTCGAAATTTCAGGCATTTTTAGCTTCGTTCTATGGAGGAATTTCAGAGGAAGTTTTAACCCGCTTATTCGTAATGACACTAGTTGTTTATGTCTCTAGCCTTCTAGGTTTAGGGAATGCTTCGTATTGGATTGGCATCCTCGTTGCTGCCCTTTTATTTGGGGTAGGGCATTTGCCGGCTGCTTTTGCTCTTTTCGGGAAATCAAAGCTTGTTGTTTGGCGTACGCTTTTACTTAATGCTGTCCCAGGTATCCTATTTGGATATTTGTATTGGAAGTATGGACTTGAAATCGCAATGATTGCTCACTTTACATGCGATATATTTTTACATGTCATTATTGGACCAATTTTTAGAAAAAGAACGGGAAATTAGCTCACGAGGTTTCGTGGGCTTTTTCTTATTGTTTTTATACACCGAAATTTGCCTGAACTAATACAATACAACAAAGATATTTTGGGAAGGAGCACTATTATGTATTATTATGAACCTTGGATGATGCGCTCGCAGTCGAAACGGAACATTAGTGCCAATTCGTACAGAATGAAAGTGAATGGTGAGGGGATTGTAACTGCTACACCAAATTCAGCGACGATTACATTAGGGGTCATTACTGAAAGCAGTACAGTCACTGAAGCACAGAATGAAAATAACCAACTTACCAAAAAAGTGATCGATTCTATCTTAGGACTAGGGATACCCAAAGAACATATCAAAACAGTAGATTTTCGGATTGAAATCCTCTATAACTTCGAAAACTCAAAACAGACGGTAAGAGGTTATCGGGTAACTCATATGCTCCAAATTTCAGATGTGGATATCCAATCCGTTGGTAGCATTGTCGATACATCAGTTCAAAATGGTGCAAATACGGTTACTAATATTGATTTTACGGTTCGAAACCCAAAAATCTATTATGAAAAAGCGCTTCAGAACGCTGTACTAGACGCCCAGGAAAAAGCACGGACGATTGCTAAAAATTTAGGTGTCCAACTTCAAGACATACCAATTCAGATACAGGAACTTTCCCAACAAAGTCCACCTGTTCCATTTCAAACCGCAATGTTCGCAAAAAGCGAAGCAGCAACACCAATTCAACCTGGTGAATTAACGATAACCGCTAGGATTGAAGCAACATTTACTTATTCGAATTAGTTTTTTTGCAAAAAGCAGGGCTATCTAACAGATTCTGTTTCCTTTTATACACAAAATAGTGCTCTAGCCATCTGTTATTATAAAAGGATAGGATTAATTGAAGTGAACCGTATCGTAGGTGAATGAGTTTTTATTTATTTCAAAGAACAATGAGAACACTGCTATTCATAGAGTTCTCATTGTTCTTTGTACTACATCGACTTAATTACCATTCTTTTGGCTCATAGTTTAATTCTCTAAATAATTGAGTTCGTTCTTTCTTTGATAAATCTCTCCATTGTCCGGGAGGTAGGTTACCTAAATGAATATTCATGATTCGTTTTCTTTGTAATCGATAAACGTCGTATCCTAATTCAGCGCACATGCGGCGAATTTGACGGTTTAGTCCTTGGGTTAAAATGATTTGAAAATCAAATTTTGATAATTGTACTACTTCACAAGGAAGTGTTTTAGTGCCTAATATTTTGACACCTTCTGACATCTTCTTCAAGAATTCAGGAGTAATTGGCTTGTCCACTGAAACGATATATTCTTTTTCATGCTTATTTTCGGAACGCAGAATTTCGTTAACAATGTCGCCATCGTTCGTAAGAAGTATTAAGCCCTCTGAATCTTTATCCAGGCGCCCAATATTAAATACTCTTAATGGATGGTTGACCAAGTCAACAATATTCCCCTTTACCCCTTTTTCTGTTGTACTAGTAATACCTACAGGTTTATTTAAGGCAATATAGACATTATTCCTTGCTACTCGGATTGGGTTTCCATCTACTCGAACGTCATCCCCAGGCTCTACTTGGCTACCTATAGTTGCACGTTTACCATTAATAAACACTCTCCCATCGGTAATTAATTTATCGGCACCTCGTCTAGATGCCTTTCCAGATTCACTTATATATTTATTAATACGCATTTCGTCACATCCTAAATCAAACGATTGTTTTAATGATACTAACTATACTTTATTTTAAGGGTGAATCACAATCTTTAATTCTTGATAGATGAGTTCATAGTAATTGGGACCACAAAAAATTTTCAAAAAGGATGCCCCTTTTTTACCACCTCCTCTCTATAACAATGGTGAAGGGGTGGTGTATTCGTATGAATTTAAAATCGGGCACAATTGATAAGTTCGAGGACTATTCGAATTTTAGTGATCTACAGGAATTCAACAGACATATGGAGATGTGGATGCTTCAATATAAGGATGATTTTTCAAAAGGTGAGCTTGTTGGGTTAAAACGCCTAGTTCGTTATTCAGCAAAAATTCCAGGGGTTTGCAATGCAAAAATTGGTACGATGTTGAAGTCCATACATGAAGAATACAATGGAAATGGTGTATCACGTTCTACTTTTAAACGGATGATTCAAAAAGCAGTGGCGTTAGGTATTATTACGGTTTATGAAACCGAGCGCAAGAATGGCTCCCAAACTAGCAATCTTTACGTGTTTAATCGTTACCCAAAAATGAACTCAACTCATCATGAACCACCTAAAAAGGAAATTTTGGACCACCATAAAGAAACTAGTAATCCTTTAAAAACTAAAGAAAATATAAAAAAACGTAAAGACGCTCCTCTAGATTTCACTTTTACGAGTGATCGAGTTCCCGTTTCCTTTGTGGAAGCAGTAAAACCATTTTTTCCTGAAGCAAGAACAATCGAGGAATATTGGAAAATGGCAACAATTGCAGTAGTTAAAAACAACCGTGACGGGGAATGTGAACATATGATCGAGCTATTCATCAAAGCTTTCAAACAAATGATTATGAAGCTAAAGAGAAATACAATTCATAATCCATTTGCCTATTTTTATGGAGTGTTAACCCGAAAATTGGAAGAGTTATATAATCAGGAACTGGAAGAATCAGAGGAATATTTTGCGGAGAGTATTAGCAGGCAACGAAAAGAAGCATCTAAAAAGTCGGAGCTATTTTCGTTACTCCAGGAAGTATTGCCGCTTACGTAGGCGGCCCTTCTCTTCATTTTTGTATAAAAAAATGCACCCATTTGGAGTGCATTCTCGTACCTATTTTTCTATATAAATTTACTAATCAATTTCAATTAAATCCCACGATGTTATGATTCCTAATGGTTTTTCATCGATTTGTCCATTTTCAGTGATGATAACAGCCTCAAGTTTTCTCCCATGGGCATGTCGTTTTTCAAACATTTCTTCCACATCAAATATATCTCTGTCTTTATCGATGAAATCAATGAGGTGTTTGGTTTCGTAATGAATTACTTCTCCCACTCGTATATTGGCTAAATCGATCACATCTTTAGCTAGGTGCTTTGCCATCCACTTTAGAACGGCTCCAGACGTTAATATTCCCACGCATGAACCATCTTTATAGATAGGAAATTTTGTATACGTATTATCATGAATCGCGAGGATCACGTCCTTGATTGATGAATGATAATTAAAATAGACAACAGGGTTACTTGAAATAGACAAGGCTGTAACCGGCTTTTGCAAAATTTCCGCAATTTCTTCAATTCTCTCGACAACATCATGGTGTGGCGATGCTATGTAAAAATCCGCACGTAATTTTTCATGGACAATGGCATTTCTAAGCTTAGCAAATTGAAAGAGTTCATCCTTATAAGAACGGATAATGGCATGTCTTTTTGCACCATGCGCAACTAATTGGCTAAAAATATCCCCATGTTTGTGTTTGACCATTTTACTTAAAGCTTTATGAATTCGATTGAAAGCTATCTCAAAACGTTCTGATAAATCTATTTCAACGGTTTCCACTTTATTCCCCCCACTCTACTATTATTATATTTTATAAACGAGTAGGGTTGGAGGAAATTTGCAAAAAAAAGAAGCTTTATATAGATGCGTTTCTGAATTAATTGGAAACGCATCTCTCCTGAAGAAACAGAACAGTTTAGTACAATAGCAAAAGGCACAACTAGATAATCTCACTAGTGGTGCCTTTCTGTACACAAAACTTCGATTGTCCTCTTTAAGAACTGTCACTGGACTCCTACTTCGTTAATGAATGTCTTGAATGACTTTTTCTAGGAATTCACCCATTCGCTTAACGGCCGGCTCTGAAAAATCAAAACTGACCCCAGTTTCTTTATAAATAGCTGCGATGGATTGATTGTAGTCCGCACTTGCACCTTTTTTAAAGGATTCTACAGCTTGCTCTGGGTCTTTCTGATAATTCTCAAGTGACTGTAGAGCACCGAGCATCGAGATGGAGTATTCAATATTATAGAAAGGGACTTCGAAATAATGAAGGGTGCCCGCCCAACTCATCCCAATTTCTTGCTCCAGCCCAGTAGTATCAACAGGGTTTAAGCCATAACGTTTTGAGATTTCAAAGTATTTTTCATCACGCTCTTTGGCAGTGTGTTTAGGATTCGTATACATCCAATGCTGGAATAGATCCCCTGACAATGGGCCGTATAACATTGTAAATGCCCGTCTTAGCTCTTCACGCTGTGCGCTCTTAAAATCTTCTTCATCTGGATAAAAACGATCCAGCTTATCCAGTAAGAGCAATTCCATCCCATGGGAATAAAGTTCAGCAACTTCCATTCGGTGCTGGTAGTCTTCAGTAGGACCGTTCTCGGAAAACTGGAGGTACCCATTCACCGCATGGCCCATTTCATGAATTAATGCGATCAGAGAGAAAAAGGATGGACTAAAGTTCGCAAAAACGAAGGTATCCCCTGAAACAGGTAAGGAAGTACAGAAACCACCTGGGCTTTTTCCTTTCCGATCTCCAAGATCTAGTAACCCATTCTCTCTCATGTAATTGAAACGGTCTGCAAAATATGGATCGGTTTTCCCTAACATCTCAGAAACGCCATCCATAAGTGTAGATACCTCGGAGTATGGAGGATTTTTCATCAATTTAGCTGTGTTATCCCAAGGGCGATATGTATCGACACCAAGCTTGGACTTAAACACATCAGCTAAGCGATTCCAAGCTGGGATAATATGTTTCTCTACATTTTCATGAAAGTCATAACAATCTTGGACACTATATTCACGATTTTTGACCACAAACATATAATCACGATAATTTTCAAAGCCTGCATTTACAGCGATTTGATGGCGTAGTTGAACGAGTTCGTCCATGATGGCATCCATATCAGGCTTAATTTGACGAAAGGCAGAACCCATCTTGTTATAAGCTTTTTCTCTTACGGCTCTGTCTAGATGATCAAGTTGGGATTGGATAAACGGAAAAGGCTTTTCCTCCCCATCCCATTCAACTGTTAACCCACCCATAATTTCACTATACTTCGTACAGAGCTCTTGTTCTTTTACCATTAAAGGAATGTTTTCTTCTCTGAACAGTTTTACTTTGGACTCGCGAACTTGTCGCATTAAGCCGTAGCGTTTTTCATCTAATTGATTTAAATAAGGAGACTTACAGAATTTCTCATTCAATTTTGCTTCATATTTCATTAAAAGTGGTTGAATGACTTGCTGATCGTGAAGATAAGTCGACTTGATTTCTGCATCCTCTGTGTTCCGGTAGAAGTCGACTTGGTGACCTGTCATCGCCTCCGAGATTTTAATCATTAAGTTCTTTTCATCTTTTAACCAATTTTCCAGGTCAGAAACGGATTCGATTGAAACATCAAGTAAACTTCGAATTTGAGCTTCTACCCCTTCTACATCTTGTAAATCAATTAATTCTTGATAATAATTATGACGTAAATCTTGTGTCATGGATAACTCCCCTTCCCCTTTTTAATTATATCTATAATAATATTATCGAATCCTAGTTCTTAAATCTAGCTTTTTTAAGGAGGATGGAGCAGGGAACAGTAATTACACTTCCTTTTTGTGTTCGCAAAAGCCTCTGCAGTGTGGAGCGGGAAGTTGTACCAGAATGTATTTTTCTATGAAAT
>NZ_JBALOQ010000021.1:49523-50422 GCF_036962705.1 Bacillus sp. JJ1562 | reverse complement strand
AATTGATAGGAATTTATATAGAAGCGGGAATTCCGTTAGAGAATATAATGAGAATGCAGTTTAACTAAAAGAAGTTAATTGAATATCACAATAAAAAGAAAGCTCTGAGATTTTTTTTTCATCTCTGAGCTTTTTTGGTGCTGGATTATAGTGTGATTTTATTGATTAATTCGGTTTCTCAAATACTAACCCGTTACTATATGGCTCCTTTTTATTAGGAATTATTTTTTTGCTTCTTTATCAACGACTAGTTCAAAATATAATTGTCTTAGGATATATGCTTTATATGTTTCTAGCTTTTTTCGTTCAACTGGATGCTGATGAATTCCTTTTTCTTTTAATTGTTTGACGTACCAACCCTTTGATCCTGGATAAGCCATATTCGATTCCCCCTCAATTTTGTCGCTTGTCCTTATATGTATGCTAGTAAGCCGAAAAGAATGACTAATAGAATAATATATGAAAAGTTTCTTCAATTTATTTGTAACCTTTTGCAAAAGACTGCGTCTAACTCTATGAAGTTTTCATTTCTCTCTTGCCTCTAATTACTCTCTCAAAATTAGAGGCATTTTTTCATGTTTTCCCTATCATTTATATATAGTAAAAACCTCTAGGGTTTCCTAGAGGTTATTTACATTGTATTGACCGTTACAATATTACAAATAGTATATTGAAGAGGTGATTATGTGAAAAAGGAGACGGTTAGTTGGATAGTAACTGGAATTGTGATTGCTTTTTTCCTTTGCTCATACTTTTATTATAGTTCTGATATTTTCGCAAAATTTCTTAGTGGATTTTGGAAATAAAAGCTTGCTGAATGGCATTTGTTTTGACTTTTCATAAAATGGAACCTGGACATCTCTGGTAAGTCCGAATGCCTCGATGATTCGGACAGACAG
>NZ_JBALOQ010000021.1:36397-49501 GCF_036962705.1 Bacillus sp. JJ1562 | reverse complement strand
AGACAGAACACGGAACAACTCCGATGAGTCCGAATGAAGCGATCATTCGGACAGAATGAACCCCGAACAACTCCGATGAGTCCTAATGCCGCAATCATTCGGACAGATAGAACCCGGAACAACACCGCTGTGTCCGAATACCGCGATCATTCGGACAGACAGAAACCGGAATAACCCCGCTGTGTCCGAATGAAGCGATGATTCGGACAGACAGAAACCGGAATAACCCTGCTGTGTCCGAATGAAGCGATGATTCGGACAGACAGAACACGGAACAACACCGCTGTGTCCGAACGAAGTGATCATTCGGACAGACAAAACCCCGAACAACACCGCTGTGTCCGAATGCCACGATCATTCGGACAGACAAAACCCCGAACATCCCCGCTGTGTCCGAATACCGCAATCATTCGGACAGACGGAACCTGAAACTTCTCCGCTGTGTCCGAATGCCGAGCAAATTCGGACTAACGGAACCCCGAACTACCCCGCTGTGTCCGAATGCCCGGATTTTTCAGATAGAAAAAAGCCCTTCCCGATGAAAGGCTTTTAATTTTTAAATCTCTTCTAATTCAGAA
Source organism: Bacillus sp. JJ1562 (assembly GCF_036962705.1). NCBI lineage: Bacteria > Bacillati > Bacillota > Bacilli > Caryophanales > Bacillaceae > Bacillus > Bacillus sp. JJ1562. The sequence goes on along the minus strand of NZ_JBALOQ010000021.1, from coordinate 48,923 downwards.
ACTGGAACAATATTTTTTTCGTGCTCCTGACCTCTTAGGTGGACTGTACACATATTCCCTTGTTCATCGCAGCTGTCGATCCATACAGAGGTTCCTTGATAATGAACGGTTACTTCATTCGAAGAAGATAAAATTTGCTTTGCTCTACGAATATCCATTCTCTTTCACTCCCAATTATTATTATTTTCCTCCAATAGTTTCCGATTATATAGGAATTTTATGCAAAAAAGAACAAGTTTTGAACACACTAAATAGGAAAGTACCAGGATTAGGAGTAAAAGAATGAAGCTAAATGAAAATGAGAAAAAATCACTTAGTGATTCCATCGATAAATTAAATGAAGGCTTAGATGTTGTCATTCAGCTTTACAACGAAGCAGAAGAGGATAAACCGTTGATCCAATTTGATGAAGATGTAATTGATGCCATCGAAAAAGCTAAGCAAACCTTTGGGGATGAGGAGATTACCCGAAGGATCAATACCATTATAAAAGAGATTTTTGCCTTTCTCCCAAAAGATGAAAAAGAATAAAAGCTTAATACCATCGTCTTTTCGAAAGGAGTGGCATATTTGTTATCGAGTATCTTAGCTTCCTTTTTTAAGCGCTTTTTGATTGCAAAGCTTTTTGGAATTGTCTTATTAGTTATTATTATTTTTGGCTCAATTATTCACCTAATTGAACCTGAAACCTTTCCCACTGTTTTCGATGGCGTTTGGTGGGCGATTGTTACCGCTGCAACAGTCGGATATGGTGATTATGCGCCTACCTCCTTTTTTGGGAGAATCGTTGGAATGATCCTTATTTTTATCGGCGCTGGGATTGTAACAAGGTATTTTGCTGCAATTTCTACCTCTACCTTTGTCGCACAAAATGCTTATCTGGAAGGAACTTCAGGCTTTCATGGTAAAAAACATATCATCGTCATCGGTTGGAATGAACGTGTAAGGGAAACACTTGCGTTTCTTAAAACTCCAGGTACGGTCATTGAAATTCTGTTAATCGATGATTCTTTAGACAAAAACCCGATGCCCGGAAATCATTTTCATTTTATTAAAGGGGACCCTACTCGTGATGAGACATTAAAACAGGCAAATATTCAGGATGCAGAAATGGTATTAGTGACGGCTGACCAAGGAAAAGATGAAGTTCACGCTGACATGATTTCCATCCTTACTTTATTGGCTATAAAAGGGCTAAACCCTACCGCATATACAATCGTTGAAATACTTACTACCCATCAGATTCAAAATGCTAAGCGTGGTGGTGCTGATGAAATTATCCAAACAAACCGAATTTCGAGTTTGGTAATGGTGAATAGTATTTTATCTCACGGTGTGTCTGATGCATTACTTTCTATGTTAGTGGATTTAAAAGGGTGTAAGCTACAGTTCCTAGATACCACCTTTGACTTAGTTGGGATGACCTTCCAAAAGGCAAGTGAAACCTTGTTAAAAGAAGGGAAAATTTTAATCGGAATCAAACGTGAGGAAGAAATTTCTATCAACCCCCCACTATCACTAGAAATACGCAAGAATGACCAGATTTTGATTTTAAAAAGCTAAAAGGGATTCCCAACATGATGGGAATCCCTTGTTTTGACTTATAAACGTTTTTCTAGTTCAGCTTTCTTCTCTTCGTAGCCAGGCTTGCCTAGTAATGCAAACATATTAACTTTGTATGCTTCAACACCAGGTTGGTCAAATGGGTTAACACCTAGTAAATAGCCGCTCATTGCACATGCTTTTTCAAAGAAATACACAAGATATCCAAATGAATACTCGTCCATTTCTGGCACATGAACAATTAGATTCGGTACGCCACCGTCTGTATGAGCAAGCATCGTACCTTCAAATGCTTTCGTATTTACAAAATCAACGGATTTACCTGCTAAGTAATTTAATCCATCTAGATCATTCTCTTCTGCCTCTACAATAAGCTCATGGCGAGATTTTTCAATGTTAATCACAGTTTCAAACAAATCGCGTCGACCTTCTTGTACATATTGTCCAAGTGAATGAAGATCTGTTGAGAAATTTGCAGATGATGGGTAAATTCCCTTTTGGTCTTTCCCTTCACTCTCACCGAATAATTGCTTCCACCATTCAGAGAAATATTGAAGGCCTGGCTCATAGTTGATGAGCATTTCGATTGTCTTCCCTTTGTTGTAAAGGGCATTACGTACTGCAGCATATTGGTAAGCAGCGTTTTCTTCAAGCTCTGATTTAGAGAAATCAACGCTCGCAGCCTGTGCACCCTTCATCATTTCCTCAATGTTTGCACCAGTAGCAGCAATTGGAAGTAAACCTACAGCAGTTAATACAGAATAACGGCCACCAACATCATCAGGAATAACGAATGATTCATAGCCTTCTTCAGTTGCTAATGTTTTTAATGCTCCACGAGCTTTATCTGTAGTAGCATAAATTCGTGTACGAGCTTCTTCTTTTCCGTATTTTTCAATTAACATCTTTCTGAAGATACGGAATGCAAGTGCTGGTTCAGTTGTTGTACCAGATTTAGAAATAACGTTGATTGAATAGTCTTTTCCTTCAAGCAAATCCATTAGATCTCTCATATAAGTTGAGCTAATGTTATTTCCTACAAATACGATTTGTGGTGTCTTGCGTTGTTCCTTTGATAAAGCATTATAGAATGAGTGGTTTAACCAATCGATTGCAGCTTTTGCACCTAGATAAGATCCACCAATTCCAATGACAAGTAAGATATCGGAATCTGATTTGATTTTTTCAGCACTTTTTTGAATGCGTGCGAATTCTTCTTTGTCATATTCAGATGGAAGGTCTACCCATCCTAAGAAATCGCTACCTGCTCCTGTTTTTTCATGTATGGAATGGTGAGCGACCTTTACCGCATCACGTAAATATGTAATTTCATGTTCACCAAAAAAAGTTAAAGCTTTTGAATAATCAAAACGAACATGTGTCATTTTCTATACCTCCAACCTTGTATTTTCCAAGTCTCTTTCCACTGTACCCAAACTTTTCCGCGAAATCAAGACTGCAAACTCGCTGTAAGCGTAACCATTTAAACTTTTTTAAATCAGCTTCTTTTTGTCGGATTTGCCCACGAATTGCGCACTAACTGCTCAGAAATGCGCTTTATTTTCCTAAAATTGCGCTCTAGCTCCTTGTAAATGCGTTTTATTTTCTTGAATTGCGCTTTAGCTGCTCGGATTTGGCAATCTTCTCTTTTTCGACTTATTTGAGAGTGCTGAACAAGTTAAAAAAGCTCATACCGGTAGTATGAGCCTTTTCGATGGAATATAAGAATCTTTTTTTCACATTTATAGTGATGCCTGTAAAATCTCTAGGGAGTCTTGTTTACCTAGCACTTTGAAGCGGCCAAACTCTCCAAAAACGACTGTTTTTTCAGCCATAAGTTCAAGATTTTCTTCACCAATTCCATAATCGGCAAGTGTTGAAGGTGCCCCGATGCTGTTCCAGAATTCGCGGAGCTTCTCGATTCCTTCAAGAGCAACTTCTCGGTCTGTTTTTCCTTCAGTATCGACATCAAAGACACGAACAGCCAATTGCTTGAAACGGCCTACATTTTCATCTAGAACATGCTTCATCCAATTAGGGAAAATAATCGCAAGACCGCCACCATGAGGGATATCATATACAGCAGACACTGCATGTTCGATATTGTGCGTTGCCCAATCTCCGTTATATCCCATGTTTAACATTTTATTTAAAGCAAGTGTTCCATTAAGCATAATGGTTGCTCTATAATCATAGTTTTCAAGGTCATTGATTAACTTTGGTGCTGTTTCAATAACTGTACGTAAAATCGATTCACACCATTGATCCTGTGTTAATGTATTGGGTACATGATGGAAATAGTGCTCTAACACATGTGACATCATATCCACCATTCCATAAACGGTTTGATCCTTTGGTAAAGTAAATGTATGTACCGGATCTAAAATTGAGAATTTAGGAAATACTGCTGGACTTCCCCAACCGTATTTTTCATTTGTTTCCCAATTTGTAATAACAGAGCCTGAATTCATTTCTGAACCAGTCGCTGCAATCGTTAACACTGTCCCAAATGGAAGTGCATCAGTAGCCACTGCTTTACGGGTCATGAAATCCCACACATCTCCATCGTATTTTGCACCCGCAGCTATTGCTTTTGTACAATCGATGACACTACCGCCACCAACAGCAAGAATAAATTCAATTCCTTCCTTACGGCAAATCTCGATGCCTTTTCGGACTGTTGATAATCGTGGATTAGGTTCGACTCCTGGAAGCTCATGAACCACTAAGCCGATTTCTGCTAATAGAGCGATTACTTGGTCATACAATCCATTTCTTTTAATGCTTCCCCCACCGTAAACAAGCAATACTTTTTTTCCGTATTGCGGGACTTCATTCTTCAGCTCTTGTAGCTGACCTTTTCCGAATATAAGCTTCGTTGGGTTATAGTATGTAAAGTTTTCCATGATACTCGCCTCCTGAAAAAATTATCCCATATTAATCTATTTTGTAAATAGGCTTTGACGGACATCTTGAATCAATATCTTTTTTCGCACAATTTTGCCGAATAGGCTGCTGGTGGTTTCCCCCGCATTCTTAATTGAATAAAATGAGATACGTTCCAAAATCGCGTAAATGCCACTGTCCAAGAACCTGCATGGTCAAATAATAATAATTAAAATCAAATAGCCCAAGAAAGTGAAAGGAAGTTCTTTTCTGATAACGACAATCATATAGCCTTGGTCCCCTGAATGAAACAAAACTGCATAAGGAAGGTGCATGAATGAAAGATTTTAATGAGCAAGCCAAAGAATTATTAATTTTTAGCCATATACCAAAAACGGCTGGAAGCACAATGAGACAAATCCTAAAAAAACAATATGAAAAGAAAAAAATAATTCCCTTTCGGAAAATAGAAGAGCTTGATGAACAACAATTGGCCCAGGCAGAAGCAGTTTATGGACATATAAGGTTTGGAGCTCACAAATACTTTTCCCAACCGTTTACGTACATTACAATGCTGCGTGATCCTGTTGAACGAATTATTTCTAATTACTATTTCTCACAACGGAGACCTAGTAACCGCATGCATGAAAGTGCTAAATCCTTAGATTTTTTGGGATTTGTAAAACAGGAGATTGAAGCAAATAATCCGTCTCTGCATAACCATCAGACACGTTTTGTTTCCGGAGCAAAAAATCCTGATCTGGAATTGGCCAAACAAAATATCCATGAACATTATGCAGTTGTGGGTTTATCGGAAATGTTTGATGAGTCCGTCTTTCTTATGAAAACATTCCTAGGCTGGGATGATATTTTCTACACAAAAACCAATGTAACCAAAAACCGGCCTAAACAATTCGACTTGCCACACGAGGCAATTGCTATCCTCAAAGAATATAACCAGCTAGATTATGAACTTTATCATTATGCGAAAGAAGTACTGAACGATAATCTCAAGGCATTGGATTCCGAGTCAAAAAAAGAATTGAAGCGATATAAAAAGCAAGGGTTAATATTCGGAGAGGATTGAGCCATCCAGTGACGAAACAAGATCATTTATTAATTTATTTACACATTCCTAAAACAGCGGGATCAACATTAAAACACATTATCAGGAAGCAATATCGTTCAGGAGAAGTCTGGTTTCAAACGAGGAATCAGATGGTACCCGTTTTGGGAACAGCAGATAAAGCCAATGAACTAAAATGTGTGGGCGGCCATTACTGGTTTGGCATTCACCAACAGTTTAATAAGCCATATAAGTATATTACTATGTTACGACATCCGATAGACCGCATCGCATCTGAATATTATTATATTTTGGGAAGGCCCAACCATCAGGCATATTCAAAAGTAAAAACCATGTCTTTTATGGAATTCATTGATCATTTTCCATTGAAATCATCCAACCAGCAAACAAGACGAATATCCGGTTTAATCCAGCAGCCGGAATTGCAGCTTGCAAAGAAAAATATTCAGAACGATTTTATTGTTGTTGGTGTCTCGGAAATGTTTGATGAGTCCGTCTTTTTAATGAAAGAAGCATGTAATTGGGGAGATATTTCATTTACCAGCGTGAATGTAACCAAAAACAGGCCTACTCTCGCAGACATACCGAAGGATGTAGTAGAAAAACTAAATGAAGAAAATAAATTAGACTTGGAGCTTTATAATTTTGCTAAGACAGAATTAGTAAAAAAAATCGAGAATTTAGATCGAGATTCAAAAACAAAATTACAACAGTTCATAAATCAACAATCCGTGTAACAGAACACCTCTTCCATTTAAACCCTAGCTATTCTCGCATTAGAATTTTCTTAATTTCATGATTTAGTCTTCAAAAAATAGATTTAAGCCGTCCGTAAAACCTTTAAAGGCAAAAATTGTGCATAGGAGGGAGTTTCATGTTTGATTTTTCGGATATTCGTATACGGAAAGGCAAAGGCAATAGAGTCCAAGTTGATAACACATTAAAATATCCCCTAATAGGCATAGGCCGGGAAGGTGCGGTCTTTAAGATCTCACCTGAAAAATGTGTGAAAATGTTTCATGATCCGAAAAGGGCGAAAAGGGAATTTGAAGCTTTGCAACGGGGATCCAAATCTGCTCTATTTCCAAGACTTTATGAAGCCGGTGAAAACTATGTTGTCATGGAGTATATCGAGGGAATCACTTTAGACAAGGCTATTAAAAAAGGCGACCTGACGACTGATCTGATTCATAAAATGATCCATATGTTAAAGGAAATGAAAAACTTACAGTTCACAAAAGTTAATTTTGCTGTAAAGCACGCAATTATTACAAATAACGGGGATATAAAACTAATTGATCATACTGATTCATTCGTTATAAACAAGCCTTATCCAACAAGGCTTTTAAGACTGTTACGAGAAAATGGCAAATTAGAAAGGTTCTTGAACAAGGTAAAAGAAATAGACGAACAAATGTTTGAAAATTGGAAACAAAACATACCACAATATCTTTAAGAATATGGAGGCAAAACCCGAAATGACGAAAAACGAAACTCCATTGCTAATTTTTATGCATATTCAAAAGACTGCAGGCAGTACTCTGCGAAGTATATTAAACAAGGAATTTGGAAAAGAAAACACATGGTTTGGGCGAACACTGGATGAATTACCAAAAGACAGGATTGATGAATTAAAATGTGTAGGCGGACATTTTGAATATGGCATTCATGAAAATTTTACGCGGCCATATACTTATTTAACGATGCTGAGAGAACCTGTAGACAGGGTGTTATCCTACTATTACTTTCTTAAAAATAATCCTGCGCGTAGTAAATACGATGAAGTGATAAATATGGATTTAGATATGTTCCTTCAAAATTATAAAAAACAAACGTCAAATTACCAAACTAAGCGCATAGCAGGCGGGGAAATAAATTTGGAAAAAGCTAAACAAAATTTGATTAGCGACTTTTCGTTTATCGGGTTAACGGAAAGGTTCGATGAATCTTTAGAGTTAATGAAAAAGGTGTATGGGCTGCCAAACTTTAAGTATAAAAAGAGTCGCAACATTACACAGAATCGACCTTCCAAACAAGAAACACCAAAAAGCGTGATAAAAATGATTGAGGAACATAATGAACTCGATATAAAGCTGTATCAGTTTGTTTCAAAACTGTTTGAACAGCGCCTTAGTCAGTAGTTGAAAAAAACAAAAATGTTCGGACTGCGTATCTTTGTGTTAATTCGAATATAAAGATTTATAATGTTGGCATAAATTCTCGCATTCTCGGAATGCGAGCGCCACCATTGCGACGCAATAAGCAAGTAGAAAATAGGTGGAAGCTTTATTCTCTAAAAGACTATGCGTCTCTATCGCACTTGTATGATCTCTTCTCGTTCCGTTACTGATTTTGTGAATTAGGATTTAGTGAACCTGGCTGATGTTCTCACACACTTAACAGACTAAAAAATATACAGCCTGATGATAAAACAGACATTAGTCCCAAAATCGAAAACATGTAAATATGGAAAAAATTTAAAAGGAGGCAGTGTATGAATGTTTCTGAATCAAATATTAAAAAAAATTGGGAGGAGCTAAATCTTAATAAAAAATTTGGTCCAGTTCTCCAGTTGGAATTTTTGCGATCAGCCCGTTCAGCAACAATATATAAGATCATGGCAGGAGACCCTGAACGGCCTTTGCCTGTCATTCTAAAAATTATTGATGAAACAAATGTCGAATCAAAAGTATATGAACATTATCAGACGTTGCTGACACCATGGATGCCTACCATATATTCAATAGAATCACTTCCACAAGAAAACAGAAAATGGATTTTAATGGAGTTTATTCCGATCATAAAAAAACAAATTCGTTACCAGATGCAACATCTTGACTACATTATTCCAGAGGTAGCGGACCTGCATGCTCGGACATTTGAAATGTATCATGACAACACAAAAATTCCATCCTGGCTGCCTTACTATACATCCAATGATTCAATAAACAAAAGAAAGCAACGTTTCGAAATGATACAGAGAGTGTTTAGTAAATTAAAGACAGACGCTAATTTTATTACATTGAACGAGCGGCATTTCGCGGATCTCGAAAAAATCACGATGAAAAACTCAATCCATTTTGATGCTTTAATAGAGGCCGGGCAAAGCATTGTTCATAATGATCTTCACTCCAATAATATTGGTTCCCATTCGCTGCCTGCGGGTGGTTTGGAGAACCTGAGATTTATTGATTGGGAACAGGCCCAGTATGGACCGACATGGATTGAGCTTGCCTTTTTGGTGGAAACGAAACTAAGGAGAAAAGAGGAAAAAAAAGTCAGCAAAATAAGGGCTCATTGTATTGATTTGTACGTGAATCAAATGAATAGGTATGGTATTACTTATAAAACAGATCCATTCCTTTTATATAAAATGGCATTCGTAAGCCATGCGATTGAAAGAGATTTAGTGGTCTATTTAAAAAGATGTAGGGAAAATAGAGATAACGTCTCTGACCCCCAGGGCGATCTAACGGAGCTGTTAGAAAAAATTTTTTCCTGGGGCAAGGAAATAAGTTTTATCTGAAAGGATCCATTAAGCAAAATGTATTGAATAAAAATCGTTTTAAAAATCGGCAATGACACGCGCTTTTCTTCATGCTCAATGAGTGATTTTAGCAATGGATACGGGGCTTGTGGGAACGAGATATTAAAACTATCAATAAAATTGCTTCGTTTGCAGCGGAATGTTACTATTCGATCAATTTTGTAAAATAATTAGAAACAAATCGCAAGGTCGCAAGGTATATAACGAAATCAATGTAAGGGTGGGAAATAAAAGCAGTATTAGCGTGTATATATCTTTACAGTACCATTACGGGGAAATTTAAAGTTTTCAGTCAAACAAATAAATAATCTTTTAGAAGACCAAACCGGTCTTTTTCATGTTCAGGGAGTCAAATTATCATGAACTATATTTCTAGACGACTAGCTTTCCTATAAATATTTCCTTTTAACAAATCCTCCAATGTTGTATGGTCTAACAATTCCGCAACTACGTCTCGAATTAGACCCCATAACGGCTTTAATAAACATCCCTGATCTTCGAGAGGGCAATATTCGTAAGATGTTAAGCTAACACAGCTCATTGGGGGCTAATGGCCCTTCCAGCTCCCTGACAACAGTTCCAATCACTATTTCGGATGGAGCAAGTTTCAAAGTATATCCACCTTTAATTCCGCGCTTACTTTTTACATATCCATGACTCTTAAGCTGCAATAATATTTGTTCCAAGTAGGGAATGGGAACAAGCGTTGCATTTGAAATGTCTTTAATCTGGACAAGGCTAAGAGGTGATAAACATGCGAAATGTTGTGATAGTAGATGGAGTTAGAACGGCAATCGAAAAAATGGGTGGCACTTTGAAAGATGTGGAGGCCGATACTTTATCTGAAGTCGTAATGCGTGAAGTTCTTAATAGAACCGGTACGGAAGGAAAGGGCTTTTTATAGAATATCCTTTTTACTATTTGAAATGTATATAAAAAAAAGAGGCAATTCAGTAATCGCCTCTTTCCTCATGTTCTTAGTTAAAATTAGATTGTTCAATCCATTCTTCAAGCTTATCCTTTAAAGTATTGAAACCTTGTGTATCAGAATTTGCTTGTTGTGCTTGTGCTGGACGCTTTTTAGGTTTTGCAGCTCTTGGTGCTGCTGCTGGCTTTTCCGGTGCTTCTTGTGTTGCACGAATAGATAGTCCAATTTTTCCTGCTGCTTCATCAATTGATAAAATTTTAACCTCTACTTCGTCGCCAACCTTTACATGCTCGTTAATATCTTTAACAAAGCCATGAGTTACTTCTGAAATATGAACTAAACCTTGTGTATTTTCGTCTAATGCAACAAATGCTCCATAAGGTTGCACTCCGGTAATTTTCCCTTTAACAACACTTCCAACTTCGATTTTTTCTGACATAATACCCAACTCCTAAAACTTTAGTTTACACACTATTTATATACGCAATAAATAATTATACCACAAACTGACCAGATATTCAAAAATAAATCTTTTCGCATTAATTAGAGTTACCAAAATGGGATGAAATTATGAAGCAGGAAATTTTTATCATTGTTAAGAGAAGGGATTGTTTGAGGGGTTTAAAATAGGAGTTTTATGGGTAAGCTAGTTTCTAAGGCTTTCTAGTATTCCCCTTTTGTATGTAGGACAAAACCATTTTGGTTTTGTCCATTTTTTTATTACACAAGGTTATTGTTTTTTAAGAAACGTCCCATGCGTTTTACCGCTTCTTGGAGTTGTTCTAGGGATGATGCGTAGGAGCATCGAATAAATCCTTCTCCACTTTCACCAAATACATTACCAGGAACTACAGCCACTTTTTCCTCCATCAATAAGCGATGTGCAAATTCCTCTGATGATAAACCTGTTCCTTGAATGGATGGAAAAGCGTAAAAAGCACCTCCTGGCAAATGGCAGGGTAGGCCAATTTCCTGTAAAGAAGATACGAAAAAGTTTCTGCGCTGGCGATAGCTTTTTCTCATATATTCTACATCCGATAGACCATTTCGAAGAGCTTCAATCGCCCCGTATTGAGCCATTGTAGAAGCACACATCATCGTATATTGGTGAATTTTCAACATGGCTTCAGAAATTTCTCTTGGAGCTGCTGAATACCCTAAGCGCCATCCAGTCATCGCAAAGCCTTTAGAAAATCCAGACACAAGGATTGTACGTTCAAACATTCCTGGAATGCTTGAAAAGCTTGTATATTTGCCTTCATAGGAAAGCTCTGCATAGATTTCGTCTGATATCACAATTAAATCGTATTTTTCAACAATTTTAGCAATCGCTTCAAGCTCTTCCTTCTTAAGCATCGAACCTGTTGGATTATTTGGTGAACAAATAATTATGGCTTTTGTACGCTCCGTTACGACTTTTTCAATTTCATCAGGCTGCAGCTTAAATTCATTTTCAGCCTTTGTATGAACAGATACAGGGATGCCTCCAGCAAGTGAAACAATTGGGCTATACGCAACAAAAGTTGGTTCCACAATGATAACCTCATCACCTGGGTCGACAAGTGCTCGAATGGCCAAATCAATCGCTTGGCTACCACCGACAGTGACAATGATTTCATTCGCTGGTGAATATTCCACACCAAAGGATTTCTGTAAATAACCCGAAATTTCCTGTCTTAATTCAAGCAGTCCCGCATTTCCCGTATAGGAGGTAATCCCCGCTTCAATGGATTGGATACTTGCATCTCGAATGGACCACGGTGTTACAAAATCAGGTTCACCCACACCTAACGAGATAACCCCTTCCATCGTAACCGCTAAATCAAAGAATCGGCGGATTCCCGATGGCTTTAATTCTTGCACTTTTTTAGAAAGGTATTGAGAGGTCATGGTGTCACCACAATCCGTTTGTCATCTTCGCCTTGATCAAAAATAGTTCCATCATGTTTATATTTTTTCAAAATAAAATGAGTTGTCGTGGAAAGAACTGAATCCAAAGTAGAAAGTTTTTCAGATACAAACGAACCCACCTCTGACACCGATTTTCCTTCGATTACAACAGATAAGTCATATGCACCAGACATTAAATAAACAGATCTTACTTCCTTAAAGTGATAGATTCGCTTGGCAATTTCATCAAAGCCAACGCCTTTTTTCGGAGTTACCTTGACATCAATCATGGCTGTTACACCTTCGTGACCTGCAACTTTCTTCCAGTCAACAATTGTGTTATATTCTACAATAATCTTTAGTTCCTCTAGCTTACGAATAATACCATCAACTTCATCGACACTTTTGCCAACTAATTTCGCGATTGTCTCTACAGGAAGTCGTCCATTATTTTCAATAATCTCAAGTATTTCAATTTCATTTTCCTGTAATTGCATAAAGGTCACCCCTATAATTTGAAATGAATTTTGTCACTTATTATATCAGATAAATGAACAGTATATTGAAAATTTTTTTATTCATTCAAAACTTTATGAGTTTTAATCAAATACGCCTGGCGTATTTG
>NZ_JBALOQ010000021.1:23531-36359 GCF_036962705.1 Bacillus sp. JJ1562 | reverse complement strand
CTTTAACTTTATTCAGACGGGGCTTGAACCCCGACTGAATTAAAGTTAAACCTTTGGTAAAAATAGGGATAATTATAATATATAGGATGTGGATTTTCTATCAATGGATATACATATAAAAGGAATAAACCTTCATTATGAGTTATACCAACAAGATAAAAAAAAGCCGGTTCTCGTGTTTTTACACGGTTTCTTATCATCAACTTTTAGTTTCAGACGACTAATTCCATACCTATCAAAAGACTACACAATTCTATCAGTGGACCTCCCGCCATTTGGAAAAAGTGAAAAATCAACAAGGTTCACATACTCTTATTCGAATATAGCAATTGTAGTAAGCGATTTAATTCGCTCTTTTCATTTTTCAAAAATCAATTTAGTAGGACATTCGATGGGTGGTCAAATTTGTTTATACATTGCAAAACAATCACCGGATTTGGTGGATAAATTGGTATTGCTGTGCAGCTCTGGCTATATGAAGAGGATGCCTAAGTCCTTAATCTATTCTTCCTATCTTCCCTATTTTCATTTTATCGTGAAGAGGAGGCTGGCGAGGCAAGGTGTTCTACATAATTTACGGAATGTCGTTCACAACCATAACCTTATTGATCAAGAAATGATTGATGGATATACAGAGCCATTTATGGATAATCGGATTTTTCTGGGATTAACACGGATGATACGCCATCGAGAGGGAGATTTAACGTCTGAGGAAGTGAAACAAATTAAGCATCCAGCTTTGTTAGTTTGGGGTGAAAAAGATCGGGTTGTTCCAATTTCGATAGGGAGAAAGCTTCATCAAGATTTACCTAATTCTACGTTTATTTCGATTAAAAATACGGGGCATTTGGTTCCTGAAGAATGTCCGGAAAAGGTAGCTGGGTATATTACAGAATTCATTTAGCTAGATTATTAATTGCGAGAACGTGGATCATGTAGGTTATTCGGACTCTAGAGTGGATTTCATGCTTCTCCTGTCTGAATTGTCACCTCATTCAGACCCGGGTGTGGGGTTCATGCTCTTCCAGTCCAAATCATCGCCTCATTCGGACTCGGTGTGGAATTTCATGCTTCTCTTGTCCGAATCATCGCCTTATTCGGACTCGGGTGTGGAATTTCATCTACTTCTGTCCAAATCATCGCCTTATTCGGACTCGGGTGTGGAATTCGCACTACTCCTGTCCGATCATTGACTCATTCGGACTCGGGTGTAGGATTGAACAATCTTCCTGTCCGAATCATCACCTTATCCGGACTATGATAGAGGGTTTACCGAGATACCATATTTTAACTTTCCAAATAAAAAAGATGGGTTGCCCCATCTTTTTTAAAGTTCACATGTCGCATTATTTATTATAGTTAAAAGCTTCAGAGCCATGTTCTCACATTCTTTAAGTGGTATGATTTCCTCAAAAGAGAATTCATAAATGGACTGTATTTTTCTAGCCAACTTTCCTGGGTCATCAAATTGATGAGCGGCCTGCAATACATCTACAGCTTCGGTTTCATAGGAGCCAATCCCATATCCTAGAGGATCCCATTCTTGAAGCATAATCATCATTTGTAAATTTGCTTGTTGATTTTCCATATGATCACCTAGAGATTATTTCATACTATTATTTTTATCTTGATTTATTATTTGCTTTTCAAGCTCATCAGCTTTCGCTTGTTCTTTTTTTGAATGCTTGATAAATAAGCGAAACACAACAATTGCAACAATTATGCAAATGGCTAGTTTTATTCCAGCTGGAATATATTCTGATTTATCCTCAGGAAAATATAGAAACAGGTTCAATACTGTTAAGAGCAGCATTTCTTCACACCTTTCGACCGTAAATATCACTTCTATTATTATATCATAAACCCAGAAGCGTGTTGTAGATGCTTGTTTGTTTGTGGTCGGTTATAATGGAGAGAGTTGTTTGTGTATGTAATTTGCGAAAGGAGTGATTATGATGTCAAATGAATTCAAAGTCGGAGACATTGTAACAGGGATTTATAAGACAGGAAAATACATAGGCGAAATAACAGTAATTAAGCCTGAGCACTATCTTGTGAAGGTAATGGCTGTCCTAAAGCATCCAATGCAAGGGGACATACATTCACCGAAAGAAGTAAATGTGCCTTTATTCCAAGAGAGAAGAGCGCTTGCTTTTAATGAGCAGACCAATGTACCAAAGAAGATGGTTCGCACATATTCAGGAGACGTTCCCGCATATAAGGATTCTTTAAAGGTAGCTGTGGAAAAAACAAAGAATGAACTAGAAACAGAAGGCACGGAGTGGGCACTGCGTAGCCTGGAGAATATGAAAGTACTAGAGTTGGATTACTTTAAATAGTTCCTTGTTGATTTTGCTATTGTCCATAAAATTTATTTATTGGCCATATTTCCTCTGTATCAGCCATAAATCACAATTATTGGCCATAAATTGAATAAAAACCATTTTGACTTAAAAAACCTACGGAAGTCTCATTTCCGTAGGTTTTTCATTTCAATATACTCGCTTAGCACCTTCGTAATACTTAGACCAATACGAATTATCCATTGAAACAACTGCAATTCCTTTTGAGGACGTGGCCGATATAAATTTGTTATCGCCCACATAAAAACCGACATGAGAAATTCGACCTGTTTTATTGATATCAAAAAACACTAGGTCCCCTGGCTGGAGATTAGCTTCCCGGACAGTGGTTCCCATCGTGTAGTAGCCAGCTGATGTGTTTCTTGGGATGTCAATTCCATGTTTAGCATGCATAAAGGCAACGAAGCCTGAGCAATCGAATCCAGCTGTAGTCGTTCCTCCCCAAAGATACGGAATCCCGATAAAATTATAGCTATCGGAAACTAACTCTTTAAGAATCTGTTCCCTGTCCTGCACATTTGATTCGGCCTGCGCATTTTTAGTCACTTTTAGGACTTGTCCAATCGAAAGGGTATTACTTGTAAGATTATTGATATTTTTAAGTTCAGTGACACTCATCTTATTATTTCGTGCAATTCCATATAAGGTGTCTCCAGCTTTAACGGTATAGGAAGTACCTGTTACATTTTGCTGTGGATTCGTTGCTTTACTTCCAAGCTGTAATTTTTGGCCAACATAAATCATCGTTGAGGAAAGGTTATTGTTTTTCATGATTTGGTCAACAGTTGTGTTAGCACGCTGGGCAATTGAATATAAAGAATCGCCAGGTTGAACCGTATAGTTTAACGCTTGTATTTGTGTAGACTGTGGTGCAGAACCGATTATCTTTAGGGTCTGCCCCACTTTAATCGTATTTGAAGTAAGATTATTTAATTGCTTTAATTGGTCCACACTCATGTTATATGAGTTTGAGATGGAGTACAGTGTGTCGCCACGGGATACCGTATATGTAGCAGTCGTTTTAGGTGGTGGTGTCTCATTTATGACAAGTGATTGCCCTGGGTAGATCATATCTCCAGTTAGATGGTTTAGCTGTTTGAGTTGGGAGACGGTAAGATTATATTGCTTTGCAATTCCATATAATGTATCGCCGTTTGCAACTGTATGTGAAGCTTCCGTTTGAGTATTTGCCTGCCCTTTACTTGCCGCTTCTACAGTAGAGGAATTGTGTCCCCCCACTAATGAAACAGTAGCAATGACCACCGTCCCCATCATAACTTTTACGATATTAGGATTTAGGTTAGGGACCTTTTCTTTCAGGTAGATTCGAATACTTTCGTTAAAATAAAGCTTCTTCCCTTGTTCCTGTGTACCAAGCTCACTTGAAAATTCCTGTAACTCGGGGTCTATATATAAGAAGATTGTTTGTGGGTTTTCTATTTTATGGCCTAAAAACATTGAACATCCCTCCTGTTCCAATTAGGATATCCTATCGGGATGCGATTATTTTTTGAATCAATTGTAAAAATTCGACAGTGTCTGTCAGTGCATTAAGAAAAAATAAAAACCAATTCACATTTTGAGCGAATTGGTTTTTATAATGCAAATTTATTTAAGACTTTTGAGAAGTCTACACGATCCCCGATTGTTGTTGGCTCTGGTTTTGCTAAATAGCGTTTATCATTTTCAACTAATTTGAATATATTAAAGGTTGTAAGTGCATCATCAAGGGCACAATGGTGTTTGCCTGTCCCTTCTTTACCATATTCCTGAACAGCCTTCCAAAGACCTGTCTGATTTTGGTCGCCAAAAAAACGTTTATATTCCATCGACAAATCCCTTTGTTTTCCTTTAAAAGGAAACGGAATCCCAACCTTTTGACAATTATGACGAAGGACCTTCATATCCATATTTCCCCAGGTGATGATCGTGCTTGATGATGTTTTTTCATATTCAGAAAGCTTGTTCACTAGATCTTGAAACGATATCCCGTGATTGACTTGCTCTTGAGATATGTTTAAAAAGGACATGCATCGTTCTGTTAGTGTAGGAAATTTTATTGGTTTTACATACGATGAGTATTGATCGATTATTTTCTGATTCTTCACAGATACAAGACCTACTTCGATTATTTCGGGGTAAAATCCTTGTGGGTTGCTTTTTCCCTCAGGCATCGTAAATTCAAAGTCAATGAACAAATATTGATGCTTATTATCCACTCCTAAACCTCCTCTTTCATATTACTCTACCAAAGAAAAATGCTTTCTTTTTCTTTTAAAAATCACCGAGCAATTAAATAGAGCACTTAACTTAGACGAACATCTTTTTAATAATTATAACACGGTTTTCTGTATTTTTCAGAATATATTTATAATATATATGCTTTTTTCCCTTCAATAGAGTAAAATAATATTTTATAATATTTAGTAAACCGAAATATTCGAATCAAGAAGGTGTTATCTATTCATACAGCAAAGCGTAATCTTATGATAATGTGGTTTGCCAATTTATTTGTTGCTGCTAGTGCAACAATGATTATGCCGTTTCTGTCTTTATACATTGAAACTTTTGGAGAATACTCAGATAGCTTTGTGCAACGGTGGGCTGGCTTAGTGTTTGCGGCAACCTTTGTCACAGCTTTTTTCATTTCACCGATCTGGGGACGTTTTGGTGACCGTAATGGCTACAAAAAGATTCTATTAATTACGGGTACAGGCATTGCCTTTAGCATTTTTTTAATGGGATATGTGAACACAGTTGAGCAATTATTTTTCCTAAGGCTGTTCATGGGCGCCGTTACTGGATTTATCCCTACCTCCCTTGCCCTCATATCCGCACAAACACCAAAGGAAATTGCAGGAAAAACATTAGGGACCCTACAAATGGGGAATGTATCAGGTGCATTATTTGGCCCGTTATTAGGTGGATTGCTTGCAGATGCAGTTGGCTTTCAGTATACCTTTGTCATCACCGCTCTGGTGATTTTAGGTGCAGTCATTCTAGTGGGGGTTGGTATTAAAGAGGTACAGCAAAATGAAACAAGTACTACTGTCAAAAAATATTCACGTAAAGAGGTTTTAATTCATATCTTCAAGCATCCTGTTTTACTGACCATTATGCTTATATCAATGCTCATCCAGATAGCCAATTTTAGTATCCAGCCTTTACTAGCATTATATGTTACGCACTTAACAGACAGTAGTAATATTGTGTTCTTAGCTGGAATGGCATTTTCAGCAACCGGATTTGGAAATTTATTATTTACGAGGCAGTGGTGAAAATTAGGTGACAGAATGGGACATGAAAAAATAGTAACGCTGCTTCTACTTGCCTGTTCAATCATGTTTATCCCGCAAGGTCTAGTAAGCGAATTATGGCAGCTTGTTCTGTGCAGATTTTTATTCGGCATGGCGGTAGGTGGATTAATTCCATGCATGACAGCCTATATCCGCCAGGTTGCACCACTTTCCATGCAGGGCGAAGTTCAAGGCTATAATGTCAGTTTTCTTTTTTTAGGAAACGTGATTGGTCCAATATCGGGTGGAATCCTTAGTGGTTATTTCGGAATCTCTACCGTCTTTTTCGTAACTAGTGGACTCTTTTTAACCGGGGCGATTATTTTATGGCTAAGTGTAGTAAGACATTCTGAAAAAACAACCCAACAAGCTGCGTAAAACAGATGGCAAATGTCATCTGATTTTTTATATAATAAGATAATAATAGTTTTTGAGAGAGTGTTTATTATGAGAAGACAAACAGGGTATTTCATCACCTTTATCTTGTTACTGTTATTTTTGTTTATGTTGTACAAAGTACATAGCGAGTTGGAGTTTATCAAAAGCTTCTCAGCTGTTCTGGATGAGGAAATTCCAATCGATGAGGTTTTATTAACACAAACAAGCTATATAAAAGACGGCACAGGTAAAGTGATTTCGGAGATCCGACATAGTGAAAATCGAACAATACTTCCTGCTGAAGAGATTCCACAAATTGTGAAGGATTTGTTTATTAATATTGAGGATCAGCATTTTTATGAGCATTTAGGATTCGATATTTCTGGAATTGGTCGGGCTGCTCTAATCAATCTACAAAATGACTCGATTGATCAAGGTGGTAGTACAATCACACAGCAGCTTGCACGGAATCTCTATTTATCAAATGAGAAAACTTATAACCGTAAATTAAGTGAACTCTTGTATTCATATCAATTGGAACGAACTCTTACGAAAGAGGATATTTTAGCATTGTACATTAATGCCATTTATTTTCAAAACGGAGCGTATGGAATTGAAACGGCTTCCCAGCTTTATTTTAATCAGTCTATTAAGGATGCGACACTAGCGAAAATCGCTTTTTTATGTTCAATCCCCAATAATCCATCCCTTTACAATCCAATTACGAATTTTTCAAATACGAAGGAACGACAGGAACGTATTTTGAAAAGTTTAGAAGAGGCTGGGAAAATCTCAGCAGAGGAATATGAAATAGCTATACAGGAACCGATTGAGCTTGCTATGCGTGAAAGTATCGATCAATATCCAGATTATACGACATATATTTATCAAGAGTTTGAAGCATTAATTGCTGAAAAAGAAGGCTTTAAGGCAAAGTTCAATTCGGCTACTGACAGCAAAAAGGAAGAGCTTCAACAAGACTTGGATACAAAGGTAAAAGAGGTTCTCGAGTCTGGTATCATCATTGAAACGGCTTTAAACCCAATTATTCAAGAAAAAGCTGCTGAGTCTGTAGAGCAATATTTACCTAATAATAATGTTCAGGGAGCCGCTGCAGTAATCGACAATACTTCGAATCGAATTGTCGCGATTGTTGGCGGGAAAAACTATGAAAAGTTTTCGTTCCATCGTGCTTATCAAGCCTTTCGACAGCCTGGTTCTGTGATAAAACCTTTGCTTGTTTATGCGCCTTATTTTGATTTAACAGGTGCCTCAATTTCACAGACAATTAATGCAAATAACTTTTGTAAAAATGGATATTGCCCGCGAAATTATGGGGGCGGTCAATACGGAAATGTCAGCTTACAAACGGCTTTTAAATATTCCTATAACACCCCTGCTGTACGGTTGCTTGAAAGAATTGGGATTGAGCATGCATTTTCGTATTTAGACAAGCTTCATTTTTCAAATGTGGTTAATGAAGACCACAGTTTACCAGCAGCAATTGGCGGATTTACTTATGGAATGTCTCCATTGGAGATGACAAATGCCTTTGCAACATTTGCGAACAACGGTCAATTTGTTCAGGCCCATGGAATTACAAGAGTGACAGATTTACAAGGAAATATCCTTTATGAATGGGATGAACAACCTATAGAGGTATGGAGTGATTCTACTAATCAAAAGGTAAGAATCCTACTTGAAGATGTTGTTAAATCGGGAACCGGTAAAGAAGCTCATTTTTCAAGCGGTTATATTGGTGGAAAAACAGGAACGACGAATGATGTAAAAGATCTTTGGTTTATCGGTCTCACTGATAAATATACTGCTGGTGTGTGGGTTGGAAATGATCAAAATAAAAGCATTCACTATATGGAATCACGAAAACCTCAAATTTATATTTGGAGAGATATTATGAAAGTGAGCCAATAATGATGGCTCGCTTTTTTAAATTGGTAAACTCGCGATTATACTGTTGTATAGCTGTATGCAAACATAGGTTACTGTCATAAAAAAAGTAAACCAGCTAAGGGTATTAAAAAAGACAAGCCCAATTAATCCACCAAAGGTTAATGTGTCCTGAATTTTATAAACGAAGAAAATAAAATAGCCAAGTGATGCTAATAAGAGCACAATCAAAATACCGTAAAAGGATTGGACAAACGCTAATGAAAGTGTCCCTCCTCCAAGATAGAAAAAAGACCCCGCTCTTATTTTTCGCAAACTTTCTCCATTGCTATCCTTCGTGAAAAACAAAAGCGAAAGCTCAAGTAATGTATTGGCAATTAATTTAAAGGCGGCAAACATCATGAAATAGATGAGGAAAAACACAAAGAAAATCGCAAAATTAATCCACGTTGGCGAAAAAAACTCCTGCATCCCCCGGTAAATGCCAATCTGTTTTAACAGCTCCAATGTTTTTAATTCAGTAAGGATTGCAAATGAAACACTAAATAGAATGATAGATATAAGCGGAAAATAGCTTGTAAAATATGTATTTTTCATTTCGATTCCTCTAATTTTTTGTAGAAATACCTTTTTCGATTTTATCATACAATTTTATGTAGTAAATCTCTTTTTTGAAAATACATATAGATTAAAGGCTACTATTAGAGGAAAGAGGGATTCTATGAAAAAAGGGTTCTTATTTATGTTGCTCTTCTGTTGTTTGGCGTTTTTCACTTTCTTTAGTTCCGTTAGTGCTTCTGGGGAATCCGATTTTACAAAAGCGGTTAATGAAAAATTGAAGGAAATCAATTATTATGCTAACGGCTCCGCAACAGTAGTCAATTCCATTTCGAAGGAAGCCGAAATCACAAATGTTATCACAAAGGATGATCCTGCAACAAAGGAAAACGAAGAGGAAATCGAAACGTATAAGGCAAATGTCGTTGTTGGGCATGTGTCATATAAATTAAAACGTGACAGCATTTTCTATATCCAAAAACATGAATTCTTTTATTATGATGTCGATAATCAGGAATTTCTAATGTTAGGGAATTTCCCTGATGATCAAGAAATTAATTCCCTTTTCAATGATTATATGGAGGAAGGTCATAAGGCTGGAATCACGTTAACATCAAACTTGTTGTTCAGTTTATTTGTTATCCTTGGATTTCTTGTTGTGCCTGTGTTAATCATGATGTTCCATAACAAAGCCATCCCGGTTCCAATGGTAAGAAATAATAGCGTGATGTAGAATGAGATGTTTTTTGTCTCATCCTTTTTTATTTATTGCGCTCAATTCGAATATATTCACGCGGCTTGAATTTTGGGTAGAACTTTGTTTCCTCTGATTGTGTAGAATCGATTGTTTGTATTTGAAATTGATGTTGATTTTCTACTCCTTCTCCATATTCTCTTTTCGTTTGTTCATGGATCACCCATGCTCCAATAAACAGAAAAGCAAAAATTGCGATTGCCACCATTCCTTTTTTTGCGTTCACAAAACCTCACCTCTTGCTACTAGCATTCATTTTAATAGGACTTTTTATACAAAAAAAGCGAGGACTCAAAGGAGCCCTCGCATTTCCTGTTATTTCTTCAATTTTAAAATTGCCATTGTGCAGCGTGATACGCAAATGAGATTTTCATCTTCATCGACGATTTTAATGTCCCAAACCATTGTTGTTTTACCTTTATGAAGTGGTGTGCCGATTGCTTTTACTATTCCGTCTCTTTTTGCACGAATATGATTGGCGTTAATTTCGAGTCCGGCACAGCCTTCCGTTTCTTTGTCTACGAGATTGTATGTACCGACACTTGCAACTGTTTCCGCTAAAGCCACAGATGCACCACCGTGTAATACTCCAAATGGCTGGCGTGTACGTTCATCAACTGGCATAGTTGCTATTACCCGTTCAGATGTCACCTCTTCAATTGTAATACCTAATGCTTGGATTAATGTATTTTCTATCATTTTTCTCCCCCTAATCTCGCTCCTATTTTCGAATTCCTGACAATAAAATAGAAAGAAGTTTGTCATCATCTTCCATCGGATTGCCCCGGCCATCCTTGTTATTTGTGATTGTATAGAGCTTGCCGTCTTCTATAAAGACATCCCTCATCCGGCTATTCATATCGAGGACAACTTCTATTCTACCTGTTGCAATTTCATAGCTTCTCACCTTAGATCCGCGTAATGTAGCGATATAAAGCTGACCATTAGCATAATCAATTCCAGAAGGGGCCCATGTTTCCTCACCTGTATGATAAATTGGTGTGATCATGTCAGGCTTTGTTTCATTCCCTTCAATGATTGGCCAGCCATAATTCTTACCCGGTTCAATTAAGTTAATCTCGTCATGCGCACTTTGTCCATGCTCTGTGCTATATAAATTATCATCTTCATCCCACGCTAGCCCTTGTGGATTCCTGTGACCGTATGAGTAGACATACGAATTAGGAAACGGATTGTCATCTGGGATAGAGCCATCTAGGTTCATGCGTAAAGTTTTTCCGGCTAGACTTGATAGGTCTTGTGCTAGTTCTGGAACCCCTCCATCTCCAGCAGTAACGTATAGCTTATGATCAGGGCCAATTTTGACACGGCCGCCATTAT
Organism: Bacillus sp. JJ1562; assembly: GCF_036962705.1. Taxonomy (NCBI): domain Bacteria; kingdom Bacillati; phylum Bacillota; class Bacilli; order Caryophanales; family Bacillaceae; genus Bacillus; species Bacillus sp. JJ1562. The sequence goes on along the minus strand of NZ_JBALOQ010000021.1, from coordinate 25,761 downwards.
GGATTCTTCCTCCTGGAATACCTTCAAGCAATAACGTTTTTTCCTCCCAGGTCGAACCAATTCTTTCTACTCGGATGACTCGATTATAAATTTCGCCGGCCTCTAAGTATGTATGATACATAAATGCTTCGTTTGTTGCCTGAAAATCTGGTGCAAGTGTAAAGCCTAAAAAGCCACCCTCCCCTTCATGCAGAATTTCCTTTTGAAGTTTTAACTGCTGAGGTGTCACCTTCCCTGTAGCCTCTTCAATTTCAGATAATTTTCCAACACGTTCAGGAATGAGGAAGGTTCCATCCGATTTTGTGATCATCCAAGGAATAGTCAGATTTGTAGCAATAATAGTCGGGTTTGAAACAGTTTCTTTTACAGTCTCATCAAGGTTCTTAACCTGGGAGCAGCCAACGAGTATGATGAACACGAGAAACATTGTCAGCTTTTTCATTATCCATACACCCTCTCAATTCGAAAGCTTTCGTAGCTTTCGGCTCCTTCTTATTTTCACCAATACATATCCCATCAACGCCGCTACAGTTACAGCGATGGCAATATCGTAGTATTTAAGAAACGCTTCAATGAATTCTTCCCCTGCAAAATAACCGACTGAAAAAATTAAAGAAACCCAAATGAAAATAGCGCTGTACAGAGTCGAGGCAAATTTTACAAAGGAAAATTTACTAAAGCCGAATAAGAACGGAAATAAAATTCGAAAGCCCGGAACAAAATAGCAAAACGCCAATGCGAACGTATTATATTTTTCAATGATTGCTAAAGCACGGGCTATTTTTCTTCTTGTTTTGTTTTGTTTGTTAAGGAGAATAACCATCGCATGTCCTGCAAAGCGCCCTAATACATAGCTTGTTGTGACGGCAGTTAGAATTCCTATGTATGTAACAATGAAGATCTTCCAAGGTACGAAAACATCCTCAGATGCAAAAAAACCGATTGTTGATACAATGACTTCATTTGGAATTGGAATCACAAATGCCCCCACCCACAACCACAAATAAAGTCCGAGAAACCCTTGTTCTTGAATAATTGACACTACTTCATTTATATCCAATAATATCCCGCCTTCATCGGGTATCTAGTTAATTATTGATACTTATCTTTATCATTATAAGATAAAATGGATAATATTAGAAACCATTTTTGAATCAAATAAGGGAGAGAAATTCATGGACAAACCCATTGTGATTATTACCGGTGCTTCGAGTGGATTTGGTCTATTAAGTTCAATCGAGTTTTTAAAAAAAGGATTCTTTGTTGTCGCTACAATGAGAGATTTACAAAAAAAGGAGTATATATTGAGTCAAATTAGTAATCCAAATTTAGAAGAGAATCTTCTTTTTTGTCAATTGGATGTGACGGATGCTGATTCTTTGTATGCTTTTCAAACGATACTTCAAAAGCTTGGTCGAGTCGACATTTTATTGAATAATGCTGGATTTGCTACAGGTGGATTTTCCGAGGAAATTTCAATATCTGAATACAGGAACCAATTTGAAACAAATTTTTTCGGGTTGATTGAAGTGACTAAGCTTATATTACCTTTTATGAGACAGCAAAAATCCGGAAAAATCATTAATCTCAGCAGCATTAGTGGACAAATCGGATTCCCAGGCCTCTCCCCCTATGTTGCGTCGAAATATGCCCTAGAGGGCTGGTCTGAATCATTGCAGCTTGAGGTAAGACCTTTTGGCATCGATGTAGCTCTTATTGAACCTGGCTCGTTTCAAACAAATATTTGGAGCAGTGGAAAAAAGATAGCAGAAAAGTCGATGCTTTCCACATCTCCCTATTATGAAATGATGGAAAAAATTGAAGCAAGACTTGAAAAAAATATAGCATCATACGGGGACCCTCTTGAAGTTGCAAACTTCATCGTCGGGCTTGCTGCAAAGCCTTCTTTAACTAAACTTCGCTACCCGATAGGGAAAGGAACAAAATTGTCCATTTTCCTTAAAAATTCACTTCCTTGGAAGATATGGGAGGGGATCGTTTTAAAGATGCTAGGTATTAGTAAGAAGTAGGGCTTTTGTGCTAACTCAAAATGCACCTTATCAAAAAAATAACATATATTGTAAATGAATTTTAACTTTATTCAGAAGAGGCCCCCACAACTAAGCGGTGTGACGAATGCAATTAGAGTACACAATTAAGTGAGGTTGATACCCTGCCTGAATAAAGTTAAAGCCTCTGGCGGTTGCCTCGATTTTTCAAAGGAAATTTT
>NZ_JBALOQ010000021.1:0-23481 GCF_036962705.1 Bacillus sp. JJ1562 | reverse complement strand
GGCGCAAATACGCCAAAGCGTATTTGATTAAGGGAGGTCTACCATTTGTACTATCATCCGTATATTTATGGACGTCAAGGACCACCAAGAACTGTATTGTATCCAGGCTATTACTCAAACATTACAAGACATTCTGTATTTCCTGAACACGGGTCGTATTACCCGTACACCGATTATCGAAAATTACCCGATGTTGATCCGACTTTATTTAAGGAATCAGCAGAAGAAATGCGAATTCTAATGAAAGATGCAAGCCTAATACTTGCTAAATTAGCTGATTCAAAGGATTTTGCGAAAAAGGTAATGGCTGCAGCACAGGCATCAAACGATAAGGAAGTAGATCGATTGCTAAAAACAACAGGAATTCAGTCGAAAGTTAAAGCAACCTTTAATCCTGATGGTTTAAATCTTAAATTAGAAGCAAGTGTAGCAGGCTCAAAATCCAGTCAATTAACAATTGCATTAAGATGGCGGTAAGTTTATTCCGTAGTGGTTCACCCCAATGAATAAACTTAGAGCCTCCGGCGGAGACATGCGATTTTAAAAATGAAACTTTCGAGCAGTAAGATTAAAGTCTAAAAACGCCACATCCTGTGGCAATGTCCTTTTGACCAACCTTGTGTGGGCCAAGGTGTATTTAATTAAATAAAATATTTGTGAGAACGCAGGTAAAAATTTGCCTATCGTTCTTTTTTTATTTGTAAGAATGAAATTTATACGGTTTAGGACATGATAAAAACACGAGGAGGTAATATTAATGGAAGTTAAAGATAGAGATACTCTAAGACCTATAAAAAGCAAAGAAGAACAGCTCGTGAATCAGCTTGATCCTGAGCTTGACCTTCGAAATATAAATTTCGCTACTGGCGAAAATGAATATCTAAACGAACACTTCGATGATTTTTCTATTGATCACTAATAATACATGGAGGAAGTTAAATGGCGAAAAAAGAAAGACTTAACGAAGAAGCTGCTATGAATAACAACTTAACTTCATCTACGTATTTAAAAAGCAAAACTGCAAAGAAGAAGCAAAATGGGGCCAAGTAGATTACGCCCCGTTTTTAGTTGGATTCAATTAAAATTTCTTCTAGCCTGTTATAGGCTTCCTCTTTATCAAACGACGAATACCACCTAAGATTGGCATCATCTAAAATACGAAAGTGTTGGCTAATCATATTTTGTTGGAGACGAAACTTTCCTTCCTTTTTGAGATCCTTCCACCACACCTTACCACCCATAGTACGTTCTTTCGCACGATCAATCCCATTTCGGCCGATAATTTCGATGACATCAATAGGGTCCCCCCCTAAAGTTGTTTGGATAATCTCACTATCGCGAAATAATGCACATACCGCTACGATACATGTCCATCCCGCTTGAATTCTTCCCTTTTCAATCTGCACTAATGTCTTTTTCGATATCCCTAAGATCTCAGCCATTTTATCCTGTGTATATCCTTTTTCAGTCCGGATTAGCTTTATTTTTTCAGAGAGTATTTCAGTTAAATGTTCCTTATCCATAATAATCACCTATATTTTCCTTCGCATTCTCTTATTGGAGAAAGTTAAAAACCTTAGTGTAATTTTACACTAAGGTCTAGATATTATCAATTTTTCCGACTTAATAAATCAATTTCAACCCACTTATAAAAATGATGATTCCTATGGCTGTTTGCAGTGGTTTCATTGGAACCTTTGTTGTTAAAGAGCTTCCTAAGATTACACCAGGAATCGAACCACAAAGTAAATTTATGACTAAGAGAAAGTCCACATTCCCAAAGCCTACGTGAAACAAGCCGCTTACCGTGACTAATATAAACGCATGTGCGATGTCTGTCCCAACTAATTCGGAGGCTCGTAATTGATAAAATAATAGCATCGCAAGTGCAAAAAGCGACCCAGAACCAACGGATGTTAATCCAACAATAAAACCAAGGAGAGCACCTAGAAGAATGGTGGTTTTTATTTTATCCTCAATGGGCTTTATACTGTAGGAACTTTGAGGAAAACGGGAGCTGAACAAGGACTTTATCACGGTCGCAACTGCGACAACCATGAGTACATATCCGAGGGCATGCTTCACAATTTCTCCTTGCAAAAGTTTATCTCCCCCTGCAAAATGCAAAGTAGTAACAGCTATGATTGCACTAGGAACACTGCCTATAGCCAGATATTTCACTAGCTTAAAATTAATTGTTTTCTGTCGAAAATGCTGAACAGATCCAAAAAATTTCGTAATGGAGTTATAGACAAAATCTGTTCCGACTGCAATTAGCGGATTGACGCCAATCAAGATTAAAAATGGGGTTAATAATGCCGCTCCACCCACCCCTGTTAATCCAACCAAAAAACCGACAAAAAGGCCCATTAATACAATTCCAATACTCATTCCGACAGCTCCCAACATTTTCGGATATGTGCATTATATTTACAGGACATCCCTTTTGACACATTTTTCTTACAATGGACAGCAAATATGTTTTTTAACTATAACAATTAGTAAAGATTACGGTATCATATTTTAAAGGTTTGAAGTTGAAAAGGAAATCTTCTATGAATATTTTATCAACGTTTTCAAAATCATATGACACTCCTTTTTATTTGTTAACTCATTTTATTTTTATGTTGACATATAATTATTCTTGATTTACGATTTTGTTAACTACAAAAACATGGAGGTTAACATAAGATGACAGCAGTAACGAAACCACGGATTCGAGCAATAGAAATTACATATGTAGGGATGTTTGCAGCACTAATGGCAATCGGTGCAAACATTACTTCAATGGTACCATTTTTACAGGTCGCCGGAGTTCCACTGACCATGCAAACCTTTTTTGCCGTATTAGCAGGGCTTCTACTCGGGAGTCGGTTAGGTGCAATTTCAATGATTGTGTATATGTTAATTGGGGTTGCGGGAGCACCTGTATTTTCGGGCTTTGAAGCAGGTATTACCCCGTTTATTGGAAGTACGGGTGGATTTATTTTATCATTTATTGCAACAGCATATTTCGCTGGAAAAATAGTTGAACATGCAAAGGGGTCACCAACATTAAAAACATTCATGTTTGCTGCATTTGTTGGTCTTTTCATGAATTATTTCATTGGAACAAACTATATGTATTTTGCGTTAAATTTTTGGCTTGAGGTTAAAATGAGCTACGGAGCAGCATGGGCAGTAATGGCTTGGTTTATTGTGAAGGACCTCGCTTTCACTATTTTTGCAGCATTTATTTCTCCAAGAATTTATCGCGCAGTGACAAGAAATTCTTGGAATCATATTTCAACAAAGGCTTCTTAAAAATGCAAACACCCCACGATTTTTTCGTGGGGTGTTTACTTCAAATGGTCTACTCTTCTGTTGTATCGCCAAATCTTTCAACCAAGGTTGCAAGTGTACGGACCATAACACCAGTTGCACCTGCTGGCCCTAAATTATGAGCAGATGAAGCTGTTGCTGTTCCAGCTATATCAAGGTGTACCCAAGGTGTAATCTCTGCGAATTCCCCAAGGAAAGTACCTGCAAAAATTGCATGTCCATCACGTCCTGGTGAATTGTTCAAATCCGCCACCTGGCTCTTACGAACACGCTTCTTATGGTTTTCTGTAATTGGTAGACGCCAAATAGGTTCCCCCGCTTCCAATGAAGCTTGCAGCACTTCTTCGAAAAAGGCTTCATTATTTGTCATTGCGCCAGTTATATCATTACCTAGAGCGACAATCACTCCACCTGTTAATGTTGCGACATCGACTAAATAAGAGGCTCCGTGGAACTTCGCATATGTAATCCCATCTGCTAATGCTAGACGTCCTTCCGCATCTGTGTTTAGGATTTCGATGGTTTTGCCATCCATAGATGTAACCACATCGTCAGGCTTAAATGCATCACCACTGATCATGTTGTCGGTTGATGGGATGACTGCGACAACATTCTTTTCAGGTCGTAGCTCACCAATAATCTCCATCGCACCTAATACAGCAGCTGCACCACCCATATCTGTTTTCATACCCACAATACCGTCTTTTGGCTTAATCGAATAACCACCTGTATCGAAAGTAATCCCTTTTCCGACTAGACCGATGACATCCTCCCAGTTTTCTTTCCCTTGATACTTGAGGACAATCATTTTCGGCGGTTCTACAGAACCTTTATTTACCGCTAAAAGAGCGCCCATCCCGAGCTTTTCCATATCTTCTTTTTCGAGGATTTCTACCTCAAACCCAGTTTTCTTTCCTAGTTCAACTGCATAATTTGCTAAATCTGTTGCAGTTAACATATTTCCTGGTAGATTTACAAGAGTTCTAGCAGAGTTTGTACCTTGTCCATATGCATATCCTACTGTTAAACTTGCTTCAACCTCATCTGTATCGTCTTTCGTATAGACGATTACTTCCTCAATTTTCTTTTCTGGTTCATTTAACTTTTGCTTATAATCTGCAAATTTATATGTAGACAATGCAAGTGCTTCTCCAAATGCATGAGCAACATCCCCGGCTTCTAGCCTTTCGGTTACAAAGGTATCTAATCCAATTGCAAAGCTTTCAACTTTTGCTTTATCGATTGCTTTAACAGCCTTTCCGAATGCTTCCCTAAGAGATTCAAAGGATTGCTCATCCTCTTTTCCAAGCCCGAGAAAATACACTCGTTTAATAGGTGCCTTTCCTAATGTATGTACCTTGGAAACGATATTTCGCTTCGTTGATATGTCTCCTTCTTTTAACAGCACTGTAATTTGACCGTCAACTAATGTATCTAATTCGTGAGTAAGCCCAGTTGTCTTTTGATTTTTAGCATATAAACCAATGAGTATTGCTTCATGGGCATCATGTAACGTTACTTCATTTTTTACTGTAAACATTATGTACACCTCCAACTTATTTTCACCTTTTTATTATATACTTCGAGACACTAAATTTCATCTAACAACCATTGGGTAAGATTTCATTTTGCAGGCTTACGTAAATTCTTTTATAATAATAGTAAAGTTTTGCTGCACAATTTATAATTAATTTTCTAAAAATTATTCTAAAAATTAGGAAAGTAACTTATCCAATTTAAAAGAGAAAAAAGTGTTTTTGACGAGAGGACGTAGTTTACATGGAGCTTTTTACAAATTTCCCCCTTTGGGCCGCACTTGCTGCAATTGGTTTTGCACAATTTGTTAAGGTCCCTCTACATTTTATTGTGACTAAAAAAGTTGATTGGTCCTTGATTACGAGCACTGGAGGTATGCCAAGTTCCCATTCAGCTGCAGTAACAGCCTTAACAACTGGGATCGCCCTTGAGCAAGGAGTCGGTTCTCCTTTTTTCGCGATATCTACAGTATTTGCCGTCATCGTCATGTTTGACGCTTCTGGCGTTCGCAGACATGCTGGTGAGCAGGCTACAGTTCTAAACCAACTTGTTGCGGATTTTCAAAAATTTGCTGAGGATGCAAAACTATGGCCAAAGCTTGATGAAGCTAGTAAACGAAGTGAGTTAAAGGAGCTATTAGGACATAAGCCAATCGAAGTATTTTTTGGTGGGTTAACTGGGATCTTTTTAACATTAGTACTTCATATACTGTAAAATACAAAATGGCTAATCATTGCGATTAGCCATTTAACTTTTTTCACCTAATATTTGTTGACGGAATACCTTCATCGACTTATCCTCATTCATTGCAGCGATTTCTTCTTCAGATATTTTACCGTCACCCATTTTGATCACATAAACATCAAGGGTTTTCTTCCCCCATTTGTTATAAACATCATTCACTGTTTCATAATACAAATCAATTTTATTTCCTTTTATAGCTCCTCCCTTGTCAGCAACCACACCATACCCATAAGCTGGGATAAACAGGATGGTTCCTATTGGGAAGACATTTAAATCGGCAGCAATAGTAGAATACAGGTCGCGCTTTACCTTTACACCCGAGTAGGTGATCCCATAGGATGGGTGATTTGCATCTTTACCTGTTGATTCAACTCCCGCTGTATATCCAGTCGCGACAACTGTTTTTGTCGGGTATTTTGAAAAATCAATTGCTTCTTCGATAGCTAAGGTACTTTCAACATTCGAAGCCGTAACTGTCTTATTTCCATGAATAAAAAACATAAATTTTGAGACCAGTCCTATACTCTTTTTGACAACTGTTTGCGATTTATCTTTAATATGGTCGCTTGCCCAATTTGTAAGGTCATTCGTCTGCACGCCTGAAAAAGATTGGAACGTAGTAAACAGTGCAAATGCTACTAATATCGTCATTGCACTTCTTCTTATTATTGTGTTAAAATGAAACACATTTCCCACTCCCCTCACGACTCTATTTCTTTCCATTTCGGTTAGAAAATATTCGTGAAGGGGTGGAAATTTATTCTTATTTACACTTTTATCTTGCTTTATTTCCTTTTTTTCTGACCGTACTTACTCCCCTATTGAAAACACTTCTTCCTTTAATAAATACTCTGGTGATTTCCCAATTGGATCTGCATGGAAATACTTACGAATTAAACCATCGTTTAAAAAGTTCGATATTGATATCATAATCATACCTTGATCAAGTGCTAGGAAGCTTTTAGCTATCTCATTTGTATTTAAATTAATCGTATCATAAAAACCATATTCACCAAATGTACCAAGTTCTTTTAGCATAGCAATGTTCGCTTCGACTGCTTCAGGCGCATATTCTAATCCAAGTATAGAAGCATGCGGTGTGACAGTAGCCTGATCATCATAGCCTTCCGTACCTAAACTAGAAACGCCAAATTCATTGTATCTATTAACAATGGCTGCAGGCGAAAATCCCCATACTTCAAAACCTTCTTTTTTGGCAAATGCAACTTGGCCTTGTACATGTCTTGCATTATTTAAACCCAATCCCTGTTTACCGAGTTCTCGCTCATTAAGGAAGAGTGGTGGCATTAAAGCTTCGAACATACTGCCTCCCCAGCTCGGAACAAACTTAATTCCTTCGTACTCATAATGGCCTTCAAAAACATCTATACCATCGTAGTTTTTAGTTTCACCAACTGGAATTTGGTTTTGCCAATCAAATTCTTTTGGGAATGTACGGTATAACTTCCACCAGTGCTCCGCTGGCACATCCCCTTTCCCTATAGCTACATAGCTTGCAAGTCTTGTCTCTGAATAGAGCATACCGTAATGATGATCAGTTACTTTTCCTAGTGAGACATCATAACCTCCACGCATCTGACCTATTTTCGGATCATATAAGTGGGAATAATCCATTTCGTCTACCAATGGATCTGTTATAGACGCTAAATCTGGAAAATACTGTCCTACTACAACTAAAGCAGCTGTTAACCACCCATTATCAACAGTAGATATAAACTCTCCCCAATCAGTCATAAGGGAAGCATCCTCCGTATAATACCAGTTGTAATAGAGCCCATTCCATTTTTCCATTTGTTGTAATGAATCTAAAGTAACTTCAATTTTTTCCTTCGCTTCTTGTTTCGATATAAAGTCAAACTCTGCTGCAGAAATAGTACTTACTAGATACATGGCAATATTGGTTGGTGATGTTTGACTATATTCTACAACTTTCCCATCAATATCTACTCTATCCAACGTTAACCCTGTATTTGGATCTGTATAATCAATAAAAAATTGATACGTATCTTCTGCTATACTAAAAAGTTCCTTTTCAAATTCTGTTTCTCCTGACTTAAAACCCTGTAACAGTGCAAAAATCACTCCTACAACAATCAGTGCACTTCCAACTAAGTATGCAATTTTTTTCATAAGCAACTTCTTCCTTTGATATTTTAACAGCCAATGTAACAGATGTTTTATTTGGGAATCCCTTTTCTATTTTTCTCTCCAAACCAATGCCTCGTACGGTCTTAAAATACCAGACTGAATGGGAGACTGATAGTTTTGAAGTATGATAGAAACATGTTCTTCAACCAAATTGCATTCAACTGTTTTATCTGTAAAATTACATACGACATACCATTTCTCATCTTCCATGACACGCTTATAGGCATAAATATCGTCAGAAGTCTTCAGCAATTCATAGTTTCCATTAACAATTATGTCATGCTGTTTTCTTAACTCAATTAACTTTTGGTAATAATTAAAAATAGATCGTTTGCTATGACGGTCATTTTCTACATTAATTTCAGCATAGTTTGGATTCACTTTTATCCATGGAGTTGCAGTTGTAAAACCTGCCTGTTGAGAAGAATCCCATTGCATTGGCGTACGCGAATTATCTCGTCCTTTTGCATAAATGGATTCCATAATCTCTTTTTGGCTATAGCCTTTTTCTAACCGTTCCTTATACATATTGAGTGTTTCAATGTCAGCATAATCATCTATCGTATCAAATTGAACACCAGTCATACCAATTTCTTCACCTTGATATATATACGGTGTTCCCTGTAGCAAATGAAGTATAGTCGCTAAGCTAGTCGCACTTTCATAGCGGTATTTGGAATCATTTCCCCACCTTGTAACAATACGAGGCTGGTCATGGTTGTTCCAAAATAAACTGTTCCACCCTTTTCCAGCTAAGCCATGCTGTAATTTTGAAAAAACCTCTTTTAACTCTGCTAATTCCAATGGTCTTAAATCCCATTTCGACTTGCCTGCGACTTCATCAAGGGCAATATGTTCAAAAGAAAAGACCATATTTAATTCATTGCGATCAACACCTGAAAATAATAATGCCTGTTCTAAGTCCGCATTATTTGCTTCCCCGACCGTTACTACGTCAGCGTCCTTTAACACTTTATCGTACATTTCTTGAATATAGTTGTGTAAAAGTGGACCATTACCAATGATTCCATTATCAATTTCTTTAGCAATTAAATCGATAACATCAAATCGAAATCCTTTAATTCCTTTGTTAATCCAGAAATGCAATACATCATACATAGCTTGCCGTACCTCTGGATTATGCCAATTTAAATCCGGTTGTTTTTTACTAAATAAGTGCAAATAATATTGCCCCGCTTCTTCACTGTATTGCCATGCACTCCCACCAAAAATCGAACCTAAATCATTTGGTGGTGTACTGTTTATTCCATCACGGAAAACGTAGAAATCACGGTATTTACTATCTCTATTGTTACATGCCTCGATAAACCACGGATGTTCATCTGATGTATGATTAGCCACAATGTCCATCATAATCCCCATACCGCGCTTTTTTGCTTCGGCAATTAATTCTTCCATATCATCCATTGTTCCATATTCGGGATTAATATCATAATAATCACTAATATCATACCCATTATCATCATTTGGCGATGCGTACACAGGGCATAACCATATCAAATCAATCCCTAATTCTTTTAAGTAATCAAGACGTGAAATAATTCCTTGTAAATCCCCAATTCCATCCCCATTTGAATCTTGAAAACTACGTGGATAGATTTGATAGACAACACTGTTGTGCCACCACTTTTTTTTCATAATAATAATAGTCCTCCTACTATAATTTAAGGAAAAGGGAGAACGATAAACCGTTCTCCCTTCTTGATCGGGGAGTGATAGCACTTACCCGTATATTTCAATAATGTTTTTCTCAGAATTTAATATTGCATCCAATTGTAAATTGTCAACATACATACCACCCTGACGGTAACGGTTACTCCATTCTTTAATCATTACCTCTTCTCCATTGACAACAATGCTTTGTTCACCATTACCTAAATGATAGATGAATGTTGCGGGCTTTTTGTTTATAGTAAACCTGAACTCCAAACCATTGAGTTCTCTAGGTAATACTGGATCGACAATAATCCCTCCGTTTACTTGGCGAACACCTAGGCAATTAGAGATTAATTGATTCATATAAATTCCAGGACCGCTGGAGTAGATTCTCCATCCACCTTTTACTTTTACTGAACCATCTCGCAGTTTGTCAAAATTTTCTTGTGCTTCGTAACGAGTATTAAATTTCCCGTCTGATGAACTAAAGTAAGTATTAGCTTGTCTGCGCTCAGCATTTGGTACCACATCTTGTATACCTATTGGATTGATTTTTGCTAGGCCACTCCATACTTCATCTTCCTTACCAAGCTTAGCCATGGCTTCGACAAAACGGATATGAGCATGCACATATTGTAAGCCAATTTCACGCCCAAAGTTTGCAGCTGTTTCTGCACGTTGGAAGTGTGTGCTGATCCCACCTTTATAATTTGCAGGGCGATTCATTAGACGTACTCCGTCAGGACAATAAAGATTATCTTTAATAATTTGATAATGTTCCTCGGCTTGCTCTTTATTAAATAACTCACTAATAATACTCTCTTGCATTGGCAATAGACGGTAGTGGATACCTGTTTTATTATCTGTTGGGTGCAGCATTAATTCCACTTCATCTGGATTTTCAAAATAAACAAATCCTGGTACCACACCAGATCCAAGCATATATTTATGAAAATCCGCTTCAATTCCTGTAGCTAATGCTTTTATTTCATCTGCCCAATCTACATCATAGTTATCAAGAACAACCGAAAGCTTACTAAACACTTGGTAAGTCAACGCTACAGTCCAGCTAGAAACCATAAATTCTTTCAATTGTTTATTGGCTGGTTGTAATGTATCGTCCCAATCCCCATCACCATAAGAAGACAAATGTGTTCCATGTAAGAAATGGTCTTTAATATATTGAATTTCCTTTTTTGCATGTTCTAAAATCGTTGCTGATTCCTCAGTAAAGGTATGAACATGACGTTTTGTATATGGTACTTTCTCCGATAAGATCGAATAATCACCAGTAATTTCTAAATAATTGGTTAATACCTTTAATGGCCAAACGATGATGTCACCATGGCTTTCCCCTGCTTTAATATGAGAATATTTATCAAACATAAACCATTGCGGCCAGTTGCCGTCGTCCTCAAATTGATGCTGGAAGACGTTTAAAATAATTTCTTTAACTTTGTCATATTTTTGTGTAGCAAAAAAGTATTCTGTAGGACCTTGACACACATCACGTGTTCCCCATGCTGCCCCTGCATATTGCTCAAGGCCGTGTGGTGACGAGAAATGGACGAGCATGTTGTGCGTATACCACCATGCTAATTTATTTACTTTATCTAATTGTGGAGATACTTCCCCACCTTTAGATAAGTGGAATCCATTCATTAAATTACTATAATAATCCCGATAACGATTCACTTCTTCTTCTAGATTGCGAATAACGAATGGGAATTGTTTTCCTTCAAGAAGACCTTGGATTGCCACATTCCATTCTGATGTTTCTTCTAATTCAAAGACAACTAAGGATGCTGAATTAGTCTCCACATTTTGTACTAACGCACTTTCATCAGTAACTTTAAATTCAGCACCTAGTATTTGCATACGATAAGCTAAACCTGGATAAATGTTGGCATTATCTGATGCTTTGTCAGCTGTAAATGTTAATTCACTTCCATCTCTTTCAATATGAAAAGGAGCATCAAGTTCATTTGTATTTAAAGTTACTTGGTTGGTAACTAGATAACGATATTTCAGCCCACTTTTAGATTGAATGTGCAAATGAACCTCTGGTGAATCGACAATTGTATATGTTGTAACAATAAATGTATCTTTTTCTGTTTTATAATTCCAGCGAGTATAGTTAAAGCCTATTTCGTAACTAGAAGGCATGGTTAATAGCTGGTATGTGCCATCTAATTCAATATAAATACGTTGTCCGGAGGTTTTCATTCGATTCAACGAATTACGAACATTTGAAAGCATTTTGTTAAAACTTGTATTTCCAACAACTAACTGAGCATTAAAGATTCCATACATAAAAGTTGTTGTTGTCATAGTTTTATCATTTACCTGGTCATTGTTACCACTCATTAATATATGACCATGGGAACGTTCGACAAGTAATTCTTTCTCCTTTAGCACAACATGCTCATGATCTTTAGTAAAGAATGAAAGCAATGTATCTCCATCCCATTCCTCCTGTTGACGATTAGGATAATAACTATCAATTTCAGCCATTGTTAAGGATTCAGTTAGTAATGGAGTACCAATATTATTCTGTAGTTTTACTTTGTCTATTGGCTCTGCTTCACCTTTCGGCTCGGCTTGTACTTCTTCCCAAGCCTGCTTTACAAGTTCTTTATATTCTAATTTACTTACAACTTCTGGGTGGGAAGCCTGAAATAGTCCATAGAATACAAACTGTGTTTTTCCATCAAGGATAACTTTTTCAGATTGTAGTCCAGTATAAGCAAATTCATATTGGTATACTTCATTCGGAAGATCTTTCGTTAAAACTTCTGGTTGGTTTGTCTCCTTGTATGAAAGACCAAAGAATTGGAATCCATCCGTTGAATAACCAACGGATTTCGATAAAGAACCTTGTTGTAGGTATGGAAAACCAGTTGATTGTCCCTGGTTTTGCCTTGAGCATACAACATAGCCAAAATCTGTATCCTCATATACCGAATGGTCAATATATTGTGCAAGATAAGCCTCATTGTTTCGAACTGCACCTTTATCAGCAATTCCTATATCTTGGCCATAAACAATATCCACTCCAACCCCATTGCCATCCACATTTATTTCCCAGAACCAAACACCTTGTTTTGCCAAACGAAAACTAACGTCATAGGTGACTTCTTCTACTGAACCTTGCCATGTAACAGCATTATTAGAAAATGCAACTGCACTGTTTGATTGAACCCCTAATAATGGAGTTACTTGAATTCCGTTCTCGCGATGAATACGAAGGTATAAATTATTTAAAGATCCATCAACTTGGTTAGCAACCCATTGATTAACCATGATATTCTGATAGTTTGCTTCTAAAATATCTCCACTATTTAAAAAGGTAAAGCTTAAATTTCCTGCAGTAATTTTCCTTAAATTTGATGTCGTCATATTTATGCACCCTCTCTTTATTTCAATTCAAATGTTAGTGCTATACCTTCGATACTATTGGGACCAACAAACACGTTAAACTTACCAGCATCACTTGAATAAGATAGATCAGAATGGAAGTACCGTAGCTGTTCTTCATTTACTGTAAAGGTTACTTCTTTCGTTTCTCCCGGTTGTAAAGTCACTTTTTCAAATCCTTTTAATTCTTTCATCGGTCGAACGACTTCCCCAACTAAATCTCGAACATACAATTGAACAACTTCTTCCCCTACAACATCCCCAATATTTGTTACCTTCACTGAAACGCTTAAGGTTTCGTCTTTTTCAATAGATTGACTTGAGATTTTGGCGTCACTATAATCAAAGGTTGTATAGCTCAATCCATAACCAAACGGATAAAGCGCCTCATTAGGAATATCCAAGTATTTTGATACATAACGTTCCTCAGGATTTTTATTAATATCTGGACGTCCCGTATTGTAATGATTGTAATAAATCGGAATCTGACCAACTGAATATGGGAAAGACATTGTTAACTTGCCTGATGGATTCACATCACCATATAGTAAGTCAGCGATAGCCAAGCCACCTTCAGATCCAGGGAACCATGCTTCTACTATTGCATTTGCTTCGTCATTTACACCGTGTAAATCAAGTGGACGACCATTAAATAGCACTACCACAATAGGTTTATTCAATTCTTTCATTTTCTTAATTAAGTCCAATTGAATTTGTGGTAAGCGAATATCTGCACGGGATCCTGCTTCACCACTCATTTCACTTCGTTCACCAAGGGCTAATACAATAACATCTGCTTTCGTTGCAGCCTGAATAGCTTCATTTAATTGCTCCTCTGACCCTGTTTCGATATCACAGCCTTGAGCAGAAATCAGTTGTGTTATTCCAATCTTAGTCTTAATTCCATCCTCTAATTTAATGGCATCTTCTCTAGAACCTCCCCAAGACCAAGGTCCTAATATATCGCCGTTATGTGCAAACGGACCAACCAATGCAACCTTTTGTTCTTTTCTTAACGGAAGAATATTTTCATTTTTTAATAGAACACAAGATTTCGTTGCTAGTTCACGTGCAACTTTGCGATGTTCATCAGAGAATACAAGTTCCTTTTCCAATTGTTCATTTGCAGCACGATATGGATTTTCAAATAGCCCAAGCTTGTCTTTTAGTTGTAAGATTCTTAATACAGATTCGTTAATCAGTTCTTCGGATAACTTTCCTTCTTCTACTAAATTCTTCAAGCTTTTAACATATGTAGATGTCATCATTTCAATATCTACACCTGCTTCGATCCCTTTTAATGCAGCTTCTTTTTCATCAGCTGCAATACCGTGTGGAATCATTTCTTTGACTGCGCCCCAGTCCGAAATTACAACTCCATCAAAACCCCATTCATTCCGCAGCAATTCACGCATTAGTTTTTTGTTACCGCTAGCCGGAATCCCATCAACAGTATTAAACGCTGTCATTACCATTTCTACACCTTCATCAAGTGCAGCTTTATATGCAGGCAAATAACTTTCACGGAGCTCGCGTTCAGACATGTTTACCGTGTTGTAGTCGCGACCACCCTCGGATGCACCATATGCTGCGAAGTGTTTCACACATGCTGCCACACGATTCGTATCGTTTTTCAAGTCCTCACCCTGAAATCCACGTACAAACGCTTTCGCAAACTCTCCGTTTAAATATGGATCTTCACCCGTTGTTTCCATAACACGGCCCCAACGTGGGTCGCGTACTAAATCTACCATCGGCGCAAAGGTTACATGCACCCCCGAAACTGCTGCTTCTAGAGCAGCTATCTCAGCACTCTTTTCTGCAAGTTGAATATCCCATGAACTTCCAATTGCTAATGGAACTGGAAAAATTGTTTTAAAACCATGTATGACATCTGCCATCATCAATAACGGTATCCCTAATCGATTCGTTTCAAGGTGCTTCTTCTGAATATTAATAACTTCCCTTGCTCCTGAGCCGCCTAGAACGGAACCACTGTTGTGAATGGATTCTTTCGAAATCCCCATATCTTCCATCGGACCAGTGATTTCTCCATCCCTGCTTGCACCGTCATAGAAGAAGGCTGCTAACTGAAGTAATTGATCTATTTTCTCATCGAGGGTCATTTCCTTAAGTAATGATTCTAGTTTTGATTTTTCCATATTACACACCTCCGCATTAATTGAAACGTTTCAAATTTAACCTTCACTAGTTCCATCCAGAGCTAGTGAAGTACTTAATTTACTACTTTTCAAATTTAACGACTAATTTGTCATCCACTTTTGCATGTTTGTTTGATTTTATTAAGACTCGACCATCTTCAAGATGATTAATTTCATAGTCATTACTATCTTGAATATCCAAACTTGTTTCCAATTGAATGACGTCCTGCTTTTGTGTTAACCGGAATTCGATTAATCTACTTTCAATATAGCGAATTTCTGCTGTTGAATAATTAATTTTTATTAGATCATTTATTTGTACATCTAACGGTAACATCAATCCATCCCTACTCTGAAGGTCAATGGTTCTTCCATCAAACAAGGTTTTTCCCTGTAAATCCACCTGGAATTCCTTGTCAAATCCATCCAAGTTTAATATATGCAAGAACCGCTCATCTTCTGATTTTACAGTTGTCATAAAGATTCCATGATGCTTGAAATTATGTTTTAATGTTACATTAGCACCGAGATGTTCAAGTACTGTTCTAAATAATTCAATATCACACCGATACGCTGCTGTAATGGCAACAGCCTTTCCCTTACCAACTTCAGATTCAAATCCACAAGCTTCATTTGTTCCATATACTCGTAATATTGCTTTCGCATTGTTTAATTCAAAGTGCTGAGCAAAATGGGTACGTACCTCTGGATTTGAGGCATAAAAGCCATTAGGGTCTGGTTCTATAGAAAGGAAATATTCCTGACTAGCTTCTTTATGTCCAGTAAAGGTAACACCTAATGCATCCGCTAAAATGGTACAATCCTTTCCTTCCATATCAAATAACGGGACTTCCCCATATAGTAGAAGACTACCACCTATTTGAAGGAATTCGACTAATTTCCTTTGTACATCGCGATCCATATATCGAGCAGAAGGCAAAGCAATCGTTTTTGTTTTTTCTGGATCTAATGATTTGTTTTGTACATCTACCGCTGTAAATCGATAACCTGCTAATAGCATTGCTCTTGCCATGATTTCCCACGCACCATGGGCACGATTTGCAGTTAGATTATTATACATTTTACTGACCTTTTCACTAGTTGGATAATGGTATTCAGTCATATAATAATCAGGAATAAAACCAAATGCTACGTCATCATATTCTTCATCCATGACAGCTAATTTATCAGAAACAGCCATCATTGTTTGAATTGACCTTGCCATTCGAGGGTATGAATAATTTAATTCCCCTTCAGGCCCAACCGGGGCTGCGAAGCCATGTCGTTCTCCAGTTGTGGCAATTCTGTCATTTCCATCGTTTAGTGGAAACTCAGTTCGATAGTTCCTACCACCAGCGAATAGATAATAATTCAGCATCCTGTTTCCTTGGGCAATGCTCATTCTTGTCTTCAAATCAGCTGCTGATGGATCATATCTACCACCATATGTTTCTCCAAAGTTACCATCACCACAATTAAATTCCACTGATGTTAACGGCTGATTGTCATTATGAACAGCATCCATTAGACCATTGATTAAATACAAATCCTGGAATGTCTCCATATTTAAATTACCAAAATAGTGATCAGAACCTGATAAATATCCCTCATCCTGTGTATACGATTCATAGAGCTGACTAATACCTATCGGATAAGTAAATCCTCTTCCGCCACCTGTTCCGTGAATATTTACTATAAATGGAATATCTTTAACACCACACGCTTCTGCAAACTGTCTTAACGTCTTCACATATTTTGCATGTCGGTGTCGCATATAATGGCCGAGGTCTCTATGCAATTCAAGCATATAATCTTCTTGTGGAGACCGGATTGACTGTCGATAGATGGCTGGTATCTCTCTAATGAAGGGATAACGCTGGTCTAACTCGTTCTTTTCATAACGATCCTGTAACCACATCATAAATTCGTCGATCACAAAATCAGTTAAATCCGGACCATTACTTACCCAAGACAACATGCCAATTTCGTTATCTAATTGAACTCCAATAATATTCCCACCATATTGATGAAGTCTTGGCTTAATGACCTTCATCACTTCTTCATACCATTTTTTCACTTCCTGTAAGAACGCTGGTGCAAGATAGTCTAAAGTCGGTGTTGTAGCCTTTCTTTCATCCCATCCAATTGGAATAATCTCCGGGTGCTTCTCATACACCCAATGTGGTATTCCATCATTCTTCATCTCTGCCATAATAAATGGGCCTGGTCTCACAAAGAAATAGAGACCATTTTCATGACATAAATCAATATACTCACCGAGGTTCAATTCTTCCCTTGTGCTCCCATTGAAATCAAGGACACCTTCTTCAGGTTCATGGCAAATCCAAGGTACGTACGTAGCAACTGCATTACACCCAGCTGCTTTCAACTTATCTAATCGGTCTTGCCATTCATTACGACGTAATCTGTAATAATGAATTTCACCACACATAATTAATTTCGGTTGGCCATCAATGATGATTTGTTTGTTTTTTATCTCAATCATCTATTTATTCCTCCCTTATTCAGATACTTAACTGCTATTTACTCTAATCTTCTTTAGTCCAGCCCAGCTTTTGGATAGCTGTTTGTACATATTCATTTTTCATATATAAATCCCAAATAAGACCAGTTTGATAGTTTTCAATCATTAGTAATGTGATCCCTTTATCGATCCCAATAACTCGTTCTGCATACCACTCAGGCTCAACATCTAAGTTATAACCATCTTGAAACCCATATTCACCCCATAATTTCGGATGATTTTCATAGTAGTACTTCATTGCCTCAATAGAATGTTCTGGTGTAAAGACAATAGAACCGGCTGCCCCAGCTGGCGCAACTGTTCCATCTAGCTGCATGTTCACCTCTTCATAGTATGGTGGAGTTCCTGGCACCGTATAACCATTTGGTCCCTCACATGCCGTTAATCCCCAAGAGTTCTTATGATATGTTTTAAACTTTTCTGAATTATCTATGGAGAATTGACGGCTTGCCAAGGATGCCTTTATCGAGTTATCAAACCAATTAATCCCATCCTGATCAACGTAGTTTTTAAAATTAAACCATGCATGCGAGAATTGGTGAACGAACAGTGCTCCACCTGGTGCATTATAAAACTCATAGTCTCCATATTTACCAATTCTGCGTTCAAAGCCTTGATAAATTTTTACTGGTACTGGATGGGTTGGAGAACTTACCCCAAGGATATATTGCATTAATTGTTCCGCATACATATCCCATTGTCCAAATCCACCCGTTTCTTGATGATATCCCATGTAGAAAACATTTCTATTTTCATCATAGTACATATCCCAATCTACACGCTGATAGATTTGTTCAAATAACTCCTTGATTTCTCCACCAAAATATTCAGCAGAGGTTACTGCACCATTTAAAAATATGGACGTATCAATAATAGAGGCACAGTCATTGAACTCCTCGTTTTTCTTCGCTGTTTCCATATTAAGAAAATGGTAGAAAAAGCCTCCAACATGTTCTACATTATTTAAAAAGGTTTCTAGAGTTCCCTTTGTACGCTCATATCCTTCTTGATACGTAATCCATTTTCGTTCAATCCCAATGATAATAGCCGATAGACCAAATCCTACCGAGGCAATGCTTGCTACATGCTTCGAATCTTCACCTGTTTTATCCAGGATAAGTCCATAACCTGGACTATTTTTGTCAGTATTTGCTTCATTCCAAAAGAAATCAAAGCTTCTTTTTGCTTCCTCGTTTACTACATCAAAATTTGTCATAAATACCTCCAAATGATTTTACTCTCCCGTAATTCCGGAACGATCTACTCCCTCCACAAACCAACGCTGTGTAAGGAAGTAAACTACTAAGAGCGGCAAGATAGTAAGCATTGTTCCTGCCATATTAATACCCTCGTTAATATTACTTTTTGATCCACCTAAGTCTGTTGCATTCATTTGTTCAAATGACGCGGCAAACCGTTGCAATTCTAGAGGGAGTGTCGTTAATTCATTACCAAAATAAGTTGCTGCTAATGTCGTTTCATTCCAATACCATACAAATGAGAATAGGAATGAGATGATTATTGCTGGGACAGCCATTGGAACAGCAATTTTGAGAAAAATCCTTAAATGTCCTGCTCCATCCAAATGTGCTGCCTCTTCCAGTGAACTTGGAATCATACGGAAAAACTGATAGAAAATTAATATGAAAATCGCACTGTTTAATCCTTGGCCAAACATAGCAGGCAATAGAAATGATTGTATACTTCCAACAATTCCTAGATCATTAAAGAATACATATCTAGGAATCAATAATACTTGTGGCGGAATAATAAATGTTGCCAACACAAGAATGAAGAGTGTTTTATGAAACGGGAACTTAAATCTTGCAAAACCATAACCTATCACTCCAGCAACCACTGTTTGTACAAGTGCGGGTAACGCAGTTACGTACAAAGTTTGGAAAAATGTTGGAAGAAAGTTTATGACACGATTTGCCTTCTCATAATTTTCTACATAAAATTCAGATGGAATCCAATTCACCAAAGGATTCAGCAAGTCATCTAGCGATTTAAAGCTATACGATCCCATATAGATAAGTGGGTATAAATAAACAAACCCAATTCCAATCAGAAGACCATAAATGCATAATTTAGGTAGGAAACCACCTTTATCATGCGCACCAAGGAAAAACTTCTTTAGTTTCAGGATGTAATTTGTAGCGGTTTGTTTCCTTTGTGACACCTTGGTCTCAATCATTGCCATCCAACCTCCATTCTTAGCCGTACTTTTTGTTACCTCTTATCGAAATTAGTCCTACACTTACTAAGAGAACCAGTGTAATAATAATGAAATAAACCCATGATAATGCAGAAGCGTAACCGAATCCTGTATCAATTTGGAACATATTGCTTTGAATATGTCCAACCACCGGATTTAATGCAAAAATAGAGTACGTTACAATCGTATAAATTAAGTTAACTACTATCATGGGAAATAAATTCGGTAACGTTACTTTCCAGAAACATTCCCAATTGGATGCACCATCAATTTTTGCTGCTTCATACACTTGTTTGTCTGTCTTTTGTAATGCTGCTAAAAAGATTAGGATTTGTACCCCTGAAAACCATAAGATAACGATTAAATTATCCATTAAATAAACGATAATTGAGTTCAAAAATCCGTCTGTATTGGTCATTAGCGCATTAAAGATTGCATATTCCTCAATTGATGGGATGGAAGTAACCCCTTGATCCATTAATCCCTGTATTACTGGACCACTTGTAATGATCACCGGTAGAAAGAATATGGTACGGAATATCCCTTTAAACCTAATATTTTGATTTAATAGCAAGGCAATAATCAATGAGAATACAATGATAATTGGAACAGATAAGACTAACTCCTTTAGAAAATCGAGTAGTTTTTGTGTAAATAACGCATCAACTGCAAATGCATACTCGAAATTTCCCATTCCTACAAATGATGTTACAATCCCATTCGGGGTAATCTTCACTTCTTGAAAACTAAGAAACAAAGAATATCCTAAAGGAAATGCGGTAAAGATGGCAAAGCCAATCAACCAAGGTAATATAAAGCCATATCCTATTAAGTTTTTCTTACGCTCTAATGTTAGTCGCTTCATGACTGACTCCCCCAGTCGACTACCCTAAAATCTTTCGCATTAATTTCATGTCCTTCAATCTCAATACTCTTATTGGTGTAATTAACAATAATCGATTTTTCATTGGAATAAACAACCTCTACTACACCATCGTCATGAATAATTCGTTCTTCGATGGTCTCACCTTCCACCTGTCCTAGGCTGTCTTTCATGTTAGTATATTGCTCAACAATTGCTGGCTCCCATTCATCAAATTGTGATGTATATAAATCTTTTGAAGGTGAATTCATTAATAAATATGACGATTCTTTTGTCAAATAAAAGGATGGGTATGCCCCGTACTCCACCATTCTTAGCACGTCATCCTGTGTGTTGGAATGGAAATTGGAGAATTCCGCATAATACGGAATGTACCCTTTTAAGACGATTTGCATAAATGGTACCGTATCTGATACATATCTGTAATTTGATGAATACATCGGTATATCCAAGTATCTCTCAGTGATACTCCACAAATAATCATTAGGTTTATACAAAGCAAGCGGACCTACTTCATTCGTTAACAGTTGCAATAATTCTGTATATGTTAGTTGTACATCTGGACGCATATTGGTCTTACCACCAAAATCAGAGAAGACTTCATAGCCAGTAGTGTCAATTGCAAGTCGCGAAATTCCATTTTTTGCAAAATCAACTAAATCATTTTTTGCAATTTCAAATGACTTTTCTGGGTTTAAGTAATAATAGCTACTTTCATTCTTGAAATCTCCAATTGTTTGGGAATTAATTTTTCTTGCAACATCAGATCGTCCAGAAAAACCTTTTGCACCATCAAACGCTTTTGTATAATCCGTATAATAATAAAAAGGGATCCCCTCTTCTTCAAAAAAAGCATGTACTGATTCAAAATCAGCTGCATTCCCTAGTTTCTTTTCCAATGGAAATTTATTAGGAAGTGTTCCCGTCAATCCGCCTTGGGTCCAACCCCGGTACACAACATGCATGTTATCAACATCTTGACTCTTTAGTTTGTTCACGAAATTAGGAATATCAGTAACCAATGTCATTGGGTGGACAGAATTCCATATCAACCCTTCTTTTAGCTCCGCACCAAGGAATTCAAGACGAATATCTACTACATCATTTCCTTTTGTTAAATCACCACGATCAACTAAATAATCTTGATACGTGTTGGCCATCCCAACATAATCAGCATCATCATTAGCTAATAAAGTCACCTTTTCCGTAATGTTAAATTCATTCCGTTTTTCTTGGTACGTATTATAGCCTTCCATGCTTTGACTCGTTGGCTGGAAATAACTGTAGCGATAATGGTAACGAGTAGTTATCCAGTTAAAATCGGTTGAAACTCCTGATGGATAAGCCATTATTTCACCGAATTCCTTTCCATCTTCAATGATGGTAAATAATCCGTTTTGCTTTGTTCCATGTACAAGTCCATATACCGGCATAGAGATAGTTTGTGGTGGGTTTACACGGCTTTCGGTATTCAGTGATGTCCGCATGAACCCCTCATCTTGCCCATAAATAAATGCTTGATATGGAGCATTGGCTCCAATCGTATTTTTTTGGAATCGCATTAATGCACCACTACCATCTGGAATAAACATATATCCAGTAACATCATCTTTATGAACCGATCCTAGGAATGGATAGACCCGTAAAGATTTTAATTTATTCTTCTCTTCCGTAATCCCGCTATTTGGAATTTGAATAATTATTGAGTCTTCATCAAGTTGAACATCCAACTCGATTGAGATTCCGGAACCCTTGAAAGGAATAGATGCTGTAAAACCATTTTCGGTTTTTGATATTTGAGCTACTGTATTATTCGTTAGAATACTTTCTGATTTCTCTTTTCCTTTAGAATCAAGATAATCAATTGTGATTGCTGACTGTGCCACATTCATCCAAGTGTCATTCATTTGATATTCTTCATTGTCCTCTAACCCTGAATTCCAAACATAGCCTGTACGTTTATCTAGAACTTTTAAGGCAAGGGACTCCGTATTGACAAAAAGTTCTGCAATATCATTTTCAGCAATTTTTTCGAAGCCCATTAATGAAACATCCTGCGTAATTGGCTTCACATTTTCTTCTGGATGTGTATATTGATTGGAAGTGTATCGTAATGTTTTATCTAGTAATTCAGAATCGACTTCTATTTCACTCGGTTTCGAAACTTCACTAGCCAATATTGTAACGGTACCTGAACCGAGAAGTACTGTAACTATTATTAGTAACAACCATTTTTTATACACGCAGAATCACCTCCTGTATGATCGAGTATACAAAGTCATACACTTGATCAAACAACACATAAATAACAAAGAAAACAAGTACCGCAATAAACATAGTGAAAATCGTGATTAAGATGTTCCGAATCGTTCCAAAAAATGTATAATCATGGATTTCTTTAATCGTGATGAATAATAGAATAGCCGACCACACAATGATAATTTGCATTGCAAAACTATAAACAAACGATTCATTAAACGTTAAAATGTTGGATACTAACGTAATAGGAATTAGGAATAGGATTGCTGGTGCAAGGGAATAGATTGTACCGATATATACGTCTCGAAATCTTCCTTCCCCATCTGTAATCGTACTTACCATATAGTTGACTATGATAAATAATAAAATCGGTATAAGTATTACGCCAATATCTAAAAATAGATTGACATCTTCTAAACTTCGATTGTTGAAGATAAACCCTGTCCAATAAATCGATAGAATATATTCAATAATTAAGACAACATAAAGAATGGATGCTGATAGGATCGAAACTTTTTGGTATTTTTTCACATAATATAAGCTATCAATC
>NZ_JBALOQ010000020.1:14823-27140 GCF_036962705.1 Bacillus sp. JJ1562 | reverse complement strand
CCTTGAGGTCCTTGAGGTCCGGTCTCACCTTGAGGTCCTTGAGGCCCGGTCTCACCTTGAGGTCCTTGAGGCCCGGTCTCGCCTTGAGGCTCTTGAGGCTCAATCTCGCCTTTACTATTTTTTAGATCATTAGATAGTTCTTTGTCATGTTTATTCTTTTCTTTATAACGCTTTTTTTTCTCATGACCCACTCGATCACCTCCTTTCTCAATATATTTATGTATCTATAAGAAGTGATGCTTGGCCCCTTGACCCATATAGCCAAAATTAATTTATCTAATATTCCTGTTCACAACAAAATAATCTCTCCCAAGGTATGTGGATATAACTCACCTAACGTTCACGAAGAAATTATGAACGGATCTAATTACTCGACTCAGTAAATCAATCCGGAAAGTTTGAAATAAAATTATGGATTAGATATACTAGAAATATAAGTAATACTAATGATTCTTAGACTGCATTTTATATAAAAACTTATGTCTGAGATTTAATTAATCGGAAAGGTGGAAATAAAATGAGTACGCTTGTAGTAGAAGAAAGAAAAAATTTAAATAAGTCCAGTTTAAAAAAACTAAGAAGTGAAGGGAAAATCCCTGCGGTTGTTTATGGAAGGGCTATTAATACAGAATCTATTTTGATTAACAATGCTGATTTAAGAAATGTAATCAAGGATGTTGGCAGAAATGGTATTTTCTCACTAAATCTTGATGGGAAATCAAAAAATGTGATTTTAAGAGATTATCAGAATAACCCTGTAACGAAGGAAATTCTTCATGTAGATTTTCTTCAAGTTAATAAGGATACTGAAATTGATACAAAAGTGAGTGTAATTCTAAAGGGAACATCTAACGGCGAGAAAGCCGGAGGGGTTGCGAAACAATTTCTATACGAATTGGATATAACAGCAAAAGCGAATGATCTCCCTGATAATATTGAGATTGACATCACTGAATTTGAAATCGGTCATGCTGTAAGGGTAGAAGATATTAAAAAGGAGTATAGTAACTGTACAATTAAACATGAAGATGATGAAACGATCGTGATGGTCGATTATGTGAAAGCTCCAACAAATGAAGAGGAAGAAACTAGTGAGGTTGAAGCTTCAGTTTAATCTGAGGGTCTCTCATCAGCTTACATAGCTGGTGGGAGACCTTTTTTATATAGCAAGTCAAAAAAATAAAGGTTAGAGAAGATGGAGTTTATTAAGTTGCTCTGCTCCATCCTTTAGGGCAGGAAAGAAGATTTCTTTTATTTGTTTTTCAGAACTTCTCATCATATTGGTTGAAATGTTCATCGCTGCAATCGCTTCGCCTTTCCGGTTAAAAATAGGGACTGCGATTGAACGTAGGCCTACTTCAAGTTCATCATTTCCTTCTGTATAACCAAGCTCTCGGTATTTTGCAAAATGCTTTTCTAAATCTTCATATGTGGTAATCGTTTTTTCGGTAAATGCTTCTATGGTTGCGGACTTCCACGTTCTCAATCGTTCAGACTCTGGTAGCCAAGCTACTAGCGCTTTTCCCAATGAAGTTGCGTAATAGGGCAGTCTTGAACCTACCCGTAAATTGGCTCCAATAATTCGCTCGGCAGCGTTTACTCGTAAAACATAAACAATTTCCGATCCGTCCAATATAGCCAGGTTTGTTGACTCTTTCACTTTGCCAGCAATTGATTCGAGTATCGGTAGTGCAAGGTCAGGCAAACTGAGTGTATCTAAATAATGAGCGCCTAAATCCAATATTTTTGGGCTTAGCTGAAATCTATTATCTGGAAGTAAGCGTAAGTATCCTAATTCGACCAAGGTTAAAGCAAATCGTCTGGCAGTTGCTTTATTGATACCAGTTTTATTTTCTAAATCACGGAGAGACATATTCATCGTGTTTGAATCGAATGCATGTAATACTTCAAACGCTTTTTCAACAGAATGTACAAAATAATTAGGCCTCGTACTCATTATTTAATTCCTTCTCCTTTGAACTCCTATATAACAGGAGTATTATACTATTTATTAAATTCAGATTGCTTTTAATATTTCAACTCGTTATAATAGGTTAAGTACTCATAGCGTACTATAGTACGTATAGTGTACGATATTCTTTCAATTATTTCAATATTTAAATATTAATCGCTTACTTTTTAAAATAACGAAATGTAAGTGGTTACAAATGAAAAAGGGGATGTACCATGAACAAAGTTGTATCTATCAAAGAAGCAATTTCACATATAAAAGATGGACAACGAATCGCGGTCGGAGGATTCGGATTAGTTGGAGCTCCCCTTCAATTAATTGAAGCAATGTCGGAACATAATGTTTCTAACCTGACTATCGTAAGTAATAATCTAGGAGAACCTGGTGGAAAGGGACTTGGGAAACTATTATTGCAAAACAAGATTTCCAAGGCGATAGGTTCCTATTTTACAAGTAATATAGATGCCGTCAAATACGCTAAGGAAGGGAAACTTGAGGTCGAGCTTGTTCCGCAAGGTACGCTTGGTGAAAGATTGCGATCTGCTGGAGCGGGAATTGGGGCCTTTTATACACGAACTTCTGCAGGTACGTTATTGGCAGAACATAAAGAATCCCGGATCATTGATGGAAAAGAATATGTGCTGGAATACCCACTGCATGTAGACATTGCACTAATTAAAGCAAAGAAAGCAGATAAACTTGGCAATCTTGTCTATTCTAAAACAGCACGTAATTTCAATCCCGACATGGCAATGGCTGCAACGATTACAATTGTGGAAGCAGAAGAAATTGTTGAAGTTGGCGAGTTAGATTCAGAACATATCGTGACACCTCATCTATTTATTGATTACATCGTAAAAGGAGGTAAATAACGAATGATTAAAACACTAACAGCGAAAGAGAAAATTGCAATGAGGGCTGCAAATGAAATAAAAAATGGCAGCGTTGTTAATCTGGGAATCGGCATCCCTACATTAATAGCCGACTATATAGGTGATGAAAAAGAAGTATTTTTACATACTGAAAATGGATTGCTGGGAGTTGGACCGGCCCCTTCAAATGGAGAAATTGATCCTGAAATAATCAATGCTGGAAAGCTTCCTGTGACTGCGCAACAAGGTGCATCTTATTTTTCGTCATCTGAATCGTTTGCTATGATTCGAGGCGGACATATAGATACTGTTGTATTAGGAGCGTTGCAGGTAAGTGAAAACGGGGATTTGGCAAACTGGGCAGTCCCTGGGAAAAACATTCTAGGCGTCGGTGGAGCAATGGATTTAGTCGCTGGTGCAAAAGAAGTCATTGTCACAACACAGCATTGCGCGAAAAATGGAGAACCGAAAATTGTTAAGAAATGCGATTATCCTCTTACTGCAAAAAATGTAGTGAGTACACTCATTACTGAATATGCCGTATTTCGTTTTATTGATAATGAAATGGTGTTGCAGGAGCTTGAAGAAGATTGGACAGTTGAAAAGTTGAAGATGATAACGCCTGCTCATTTTACAGTATCCTCTGCACTAAAGGTTTATTAAGTAAATAAAGGAGTGGTGAAAGTGAATCATGAATTTGTGATTGTTAGTGCAAATCGAACAGCAATCGGACGATTTGGCGGACAGCTGAGAAATGTTACATCTGGTGATCTAGCTGCAGTGGTTATAAAAGACGCTCTAAAAAGGATTGATCTGTCTCCAGATCTAATTAATGAAGTGATTTTAGGAGAGGTAAGGCAATCCTCGGAGTCTTCTAATCTAGCGAGAGTCGCAGCATTAAAAGCTGGGATATCGATAAAGTCGTCAGGGTTTACGGTAAATCGGCTTTGCGCTTCAGGTATGCAATCCGTTATTTCAGGATTGCAACATTTAGCATTTCATCCAGATGAAATTGTTATTACAGGTGGAGCTGAAAATATGAGCAGAGCCCCCATTTATTTACGAAATTCACGATTTGGTGAAGGGAACCCATATCTTGTAGATTCCAATCTGGAAAATGGGCAACAGCCAATTGAAATGTATGGAAAAGATTTAGGCATGGGCATGACGGCTGAAAATGTTGCCGAAATGTACGGAATTAGTAGGGAAGATCAGGATGAATTTGCCTTGGAGAGTCAAAAAAGAGCAAGACATGCATGGGATTCTGGAAAGTTTGATACTCAAATCGTGCCGGTTGAAGTGAAAACACGAAAAGAAGTGAGCCATTTTGCAAGAGATGAACATATGCGAGATACAACATTAGAAAAGCTGGCATCCTTAAAGCCAGTCTTTAAGCAAGATGGTACAGTTACTGCAGGCAATGCTTGTGGACGAAACGATGGAGCGAGCGCACTAGTTATCATGACAAGAGAAAAAGCGAATTCACTCGGTCTAAAGCCTTTAGTGAAAATTAAAAACTGGGCTACTGTAGGGGTGGATCCGAGATATATGGGAATTGGACCTGTCCCAGCAGTCAAAAGCCTGCTTGAAAAAACAGGCATGCAGATTCAAGATATCGGATTATTCGAGTTAAATGAAGCGTTCGCTTCACAATCTCTTGCAGTCATTCGGGAAACGAGAATGGACGTCGAGAAGGTCAATGTTAACGGTGGAGCTATTGCACTAGGCCATCCACTAGGAGCTACAGGGGCAATTATACTGACAAAGCTTCTATACGAAATGAAAAATCGAAATGAACAATTTGGCGTCGCAACCCTTTGTGTTGGCGGAGGTCAGGGAATGGCCATCATGCTGGAATCAGTTCAAACGTGATGGGCTCTTCATAATCAAATCTTAGGGGGTAACACGATGCAACCGGAATATAATAAGCAACTTCTTCCACCAAAAACGATTGGTGAAAAACTAAGAAATATCGGTCCTGGAATTGTAGTAGCAGCAACAGGGGCTGGTACCGCAGATTTAATCACTTCGCTCGTAATCGGTACACAATTTGGGATGACATTTGTATGGGCGATAATTGTAGGGTCGGTGTTAAAGTATTTTTTGAATGAAGGCGTAGGAAGATGGTACTTATCGACCGGAAAAACCATGTTAGAAGGCTGGCAACAGCTTGGTAAATGGGCTACGAGTTATTTCGGTGTGTATTCGATTATTTGGGGATTTGTATACGGTGCTGCTGCAGCTTCAACCTCCGGAATGGCGATGCATGCGATGTTTCCAATTATGCCGATTTGGGCATGGGCAATCATACACGGTGTTGGTGGATTCATACTAATATGGGTAGGACGCTATCTCCTTTTCGAAAAAGTGATGACTGCCTTAATTGCTGTAATGTTCATTACAATTATTGGTACAGCTGCTTTATTTTTACCGAGCTTTGGTGACTTTGCATATGGTTTCGTTCCTCGTATACCACAAGGTTCCTTTATCCTTATGCTGGGATTGATCGGCGGTGTTGGTGGAACAATTACGATGGCTTCGTATGGGTATTGGCTAAAAGAAAAAGGATGGAAAGGTAAACAGTGGGTTGGAGCGATGCGTACAGATGCAAAAATCGCATACATCCTTACTGGTGCTTTTACATTAGCTGGTCTTATAATTGGTGCACAATTCCTAATGGGAACGGGTGTCAGCATTCGGGATGACCAAGGATTGGTTAAGTTAGCTGATATGCTAGGAGCAGAGTTCGGAACTCCGATGAGATGGATGTTCCTAATCTCTTTTTGGTCCGCAGCCTATTCATCCCTTCTTGGTGTATGGAATGGTGTCCCATATCTGTTTGCAGACTTCATTAGAACCGTTCGTAAGAAGAAAAAACAAATTGGTAAACAAGAGGTTTCAACAAAAGCCCCAGCATACCGATTTTATTTGTTCTGGCTGACATTTCCTCCTATGATCCTATTCTACTTCGGAAAACCAGTGGAATTAATTATTCTTTATGGAGCTTTAGGTGCTCTATTCATGCCGTTCTTGGCATTGTCTTTGCTAATTTTACTAAATTCTAAAAAGCTAGAAGTCGAGTCTAGAAATAAATGGGTGCCAAATACAATCTTAGTTAGTTGCTTATTAATGTTCGGATACCTAGGTATTCAAGAGCTAGTTAAACTTTTTGCTAGATTTTAAGTGAAATACCTTTATTACGAGATTGTAAATGTCAAGATACATATATAAAGACTAAAGTCACATTTATTCTTTCAAAAATACCTTATCATAGAAGGCCCTTCATCTGTTTATTAAACTGATGGAAGGCCTTTTTTTATTTTTACTTTGGCACAATAGTATTTCCTAAATCTATTTAAATAATAATAGATTCAGTTCTTAGGTACAAAGTCTTAATTTTTAGTTTATTAAGAAACTTAATATTAAACTAATAGATGATTAACAATACTCCATTAATGTTAAGGTGAACGTTGCGACTAAGATCGGAACGAAAAATAATAGAATGGAGTGTTGACAGCGTGATATCCGTAATGAAAGAAAACAAATCATTGCGTTATTTCTTTACAGTTGCTCTCATCTTACTAATGGTAATTTCAAACTTAAGTCCATTTGTAGGAACAGCGTCGGCAGAAGTAGCTGAAGCACAGTCAGACAAGCTTTTACTAGACAGAGGAAGCGTATGGAAGTATCTTGATGATGGAACCGATCAGGGTATAGCATGGAAGGAAAAAGACTTTAATGATAGCGAGTGGAAAAGTGGTGCTGCGCCATTAGGCTACCCAGCTAGTGAGAGTCACGGTACGTTTGGAAAGATTGCTACGATTATTGGATATGGTAGCGATTCGCAAAACAAGCATGCCACATCTTATTTCAGAACAACATTCGAAGTAGAGGACTTATCAAAAATCAGTACTTCAGGTTTAATCACAGCTGGCATTGATGACAGTGCGATCATTTATCTGAATGGAGAAGAGATTGCTAGATTTAATCTTCCAGAAGGTGAAGAGATTCAATTCAATGACTATGTTCAGGATTTTGGATTAAATGATGCAAGTGAAAGTAGTGATAAAACCTTTCATTTAACTGAGGAGCATATGTCCTACATAGTAGAAGGTACGAACGTACTTGCTGTAGAAGTACATCAGGATAGACCTTCTAGTTCAGACGTATTTTTCGATATGCAATTTGAAACAATCTATGTAGATCCAACTATTTACAATGCATCTAATATTTCTTTCGCACCAGGGGCAGATGAAACAAAGAGAAATTTCTCATGGTATTCTCCAAAAACGGATGTTCCAGGTGTAATTGAATATGCAAAAGTAACGAATGGCAATCCCGAACCACCAATAACTGTTACAGCGACTCTAGCAGAAGCATCTTCAGGATACCAAGCAAACGAAGTAACAATTACTGAACTTGAAGCGTCGTCAGAATATGTCTATCGTTTAGGCGATGGAAATGGAAAATGGTCAGATACATATAGTTTTAAAACTCAGGCAACAGATTCATTTAATTTCCTATTCTTGGGTGACCCACAAATCGGTTCTTCTGGTAATATTCCGCGAGACACTGCTGGGTGGGTAAACACGTTAAACAAAGCAATCGAAGAATTCCCGAATACAAGCTTTATTCAATCAGCAGGGGATCAAGTAAATGATGCAAACTCAGAAGAAGAGTACACTGGATTTTTTGCACCAGAGCAATTAAAACAATATCCGACTGCAACAACAATTGGTAACCATGACGATACAGAGTATTATGAGTATCATTTTAATACACCAAATCAAAATCCTCTATTGGGAAATAAGGATAATTCTGGCGGAGATTATTATTTCACGTATGGCGATACACTTATCATGAACTTGAATTCAAATAATAAGAATGCAACTGAGCATATTCAGTTTATGGAAGAAACAATTGAAGCAACAAAAGGTCATGATTTTAAATGGAAATTTGTTGTTTTCCACCATTCAATTTACAGTGCAGCAAGCCATTCTCTAGAAGCAGGCATTATTAAATTAAGAGAAGACCTTGTTCCGACCTTTGATAAATTAGAAATTGACGCAATCCTAATGGGACATGATCATTCTTACGTACGAACATATCAAATGAAGAATCTTCAGCCATTAAAGAATCAAATGGTTGCCGAAGATGGCAGTGTGATTAATCCAGAAGGTACATTGTACTTAACTGCAAACTCTTCAAGTGGTAGTAAATATTATACTTTAAAAGATCCTGAATTTTATTCAGCAGACAGATCACAATTAAGAACGCCAACATTTACGAATATTGATGTAACACCAACGAGCTTAGCATTTACGACATACCGCGTAGATACAATGGAAGTTACAGATACTTATAAAATTGTTAAGGATCCTTCGATTGAGGTTGTACTTCCAGCACTTGAGTCAGTTTCGCTTGAAGCATCTGGCAATGTTGTTCCAACAGAACCCACAACATTTTATCCAGAAGTGGGACTTACTGTTTCAGGTGAAAATGTGGATGGTGGAGTGTATGATATTGCTTATGATGACATTACGTATAAAACAAATCCAGAAGGCCAACTTTCTATTTCCAAAGATGGAAAGGTAACTGTTGAAGCAGGTGCAAAGGCTGGGGATGTGCAAGTATGGGCAGAAGTAGTAAATGAAGGAAAAACATTTGCAACAGAGAAAGTAACCATTGAGATCGTTGAGCATGCTGAACAAACTATTTTTGAAAAATGGAGTAACTGGAAGTATCTTGATGATGGGTTAGACCAAGGTTCAGCATGGAGAACAACAGACTTTGATGACAGTGGCTGGAAGAGCGGTGGAGCACCACTTGGATATTCAGCATCAGAAAATCGTCCAATGTTTGGTTCCGTGAATACAGTGATTAACTATGGTTCAGATGCAAGTAATAAAATTCCAACTTACTATTTCCGAACAACATTTGAAGTAGAAGATTTATCGAAGATTGGTGATGTTGGTCACGTTAACTTCGGGATTGACGATAGTGTCATTCTATACTTGAATGGTCATGAAATTGGCAGACATAACTTACCAGAAGGCGAAATTGGATTTGATAAATATTTATCTGATTTATCGGGTTCAAATGTCGCAGATGAAAGTAGGTATGAGACCTTTACATTAGACGCAGCAGATTTAGCTCATTTAGTGGAAGGTACGAACGTATTAGCTGCTGAAATTCATCAGGACCGTCCAACAAGTTCTGATATATACTGGGATATGGAATTCATTACTTCAGTAAAGAATGAGACAGCTGAAGAGCCAATAGCTCCCGAAAAAGTATATGATTATAAAAATTATAATACTGGAAAACTATTGATTCATGATTCAAGTGTCTCAGTCACACTTGATGCAAAATCAAACATCAAAAATGGTGTTGTATTCACGGGGAATTATGCAGAATTCCATGGCGAAGGTTTTGCAAATACAACAGTGACAATCAAACCGAAAAAAGACCGTCCTACAGTAATCGACTTTAAAGGTACAAAAGTTAAAAAAGTCATTATTGAGGGAAGCAATGTTGAAATTAGAGGCGACGAGAATGTGCAAGTTATTTCTCCAGCAAAATAAATAGTAATAATCAAAAAAATGCAGTTCCTACTATTGGAACTGCATTTTTATGTTGATGAAATTTGGATATCAATATCGAATTATCAGTTTTATTGTATTATCTTACAGAAAAATGACATTGATACTTTCTGAATATAATGTATACTGTAATAATTAATAAAATACTAATATTTAAAAAAGGTGGATTATTTTATGAATATGCTAGCAAGAATTAGCACCGTAGCAGGTAACACTTTTATCTATTGGGTATTACTATTCACGGCTTTAGCCATGATGTTTCCAGGCGGCTTCACCTGGATTGCTCCTTATATCTCGATTTTACTTGGAATTATTATGTTCGGGATGGGATTAACGTTATCTGTTGAAGATTTCAAGTCCGTATTCAAACAGCCTCTCGCAGTGTTCGTAGGAGTGGCTGCTCAATACATTATCATGCCGGGCGCAGCTTATCTACTGGCCGTAGGGTTAAATCTCCCTCCTGAAGTGGCTGTTGGTGTTATATTGGTAGGTTGCTGCCCAGGAGGTACAGCATCAAATGTCATGTCGTATCTAGCAAGAGCCAATGTTGCCCTGTCAGTAGCTGTTTCATCGGTTGCGACTTTGGTATCACCAATCCTAACCCCTGCACTTATTTACCTATTAGCGAGTCAGTGGCTTCCTGTTTCAGGAAAAGATATGCTTCTTTCAACGGTTCAAATTGTTCTTCTTCCTATAATTTTAGGTATCATTTTTAAATGGATTTTGAAGGACAAAGCAGAAGAAGGTGCGAAAGTCCTTCCGTTGGTCTCTGTAATTGGAATTGTCGGTGTCATCTCAGCAGTGGTTGCTGCGAATAAACAAAATATCCTGGAATCCGGTTTGGCCATTCTTGGTATAGTCATTCTTCATAATTTTGTAGGATTACTATTAGGATTCTTAATTTCAAAATGGTTTAAATTTCCATACGCTGATCAAAAAGCAGTCTCAATCGAGGTTGGGATGCAGAACTCAGGGCTTGCTGCAGCACTAGCAACTGCCCATTTCTCTCCACTTACGGCTGTTCCAAGTGCGATTTTCTCGGTGTGGCATAATATTTCTGGGCCATTGGTTGCCACTTACTGGGCGAAAAAGGCAGAAAAAGAAGAACAGAAAATGAAACAGGATAAAGATGGAGAAAAAGTATCCTAATAACATTCAAAGCAGTGATCAAACTCCCTTTGGTCACTGCTTTTATATTTGTCCATTATAACCATTCAAAACTAGTTATTAGTGTTTTTACATACCAATTATCATGCCAAAGAGGCAGTTCTTATAAAAATTTTTAACACAAAACGATTATTCTATAGGGAGTGGTCTGTGCGGGGATACTAAATGTAGCAGGTCCATAGATCACAATTAAATCTCGGTTCACTGGGGGCCTTGTAAAGGACTGCCCATTTGTTAATACGATTGGAGTGTAGGGAGAGATATTTAATTGTAATTGTCCATCGCTACTCACCAACTGACTATTAAAATAATCTACTTTTACATTCTGATTTGGATTATCTTTTACCATGACGAGAGCATTATATTGTGGGGGATAAATAAGAAGAGCGGGTGCATTTCCATCATAATATCCAGTTACGCGATCTCCTACTACCACCATTACATGATCGACAAAGTAAGTAGTAGGTGATACTACAAAATTTACGATAGCTCCCAATCCGTTTTCTACAGTCATTAATTTATAACAGCCTTCTCCACTGTTTTGACCAGTATTAAAATCACTAATCATAGTGACAGTTCCATGGAAAGAAAAGAAATTTGTCATACACATACCTCCAAATGATAAAGCTACAAAAAATCCGCTTAGTAAAGCCTGATTAACTTTGTTCCAAGTATGGCTGTTGTCAATCTTGATGAAGTAAATTGTGTTCCATCCCATGATAAAAGATTTTCGATATACCCTAATGTATCCGCGTTAGAAGTACCAATAATACGTTGATATGCAAGTAAATCATAATTTGTACTATTTACATTTGTTACTATAGGATTTAAAATACCTAAAGCAAGAACTTCACCCCTTACAGGATTTTTCAATTTTCCATTTACATCGTAAATCTGTGATAGATAGTCATAGCCTTTATAGCTAATGTCAAGGGTGAAAAATACCCCTAATGAATGATCCACTACACTTACCTTATAAAAATCTTCATAAATTACTTCGAATTTATAGTCATTATTATAGTTTTCGAAATCAAACAATTTTAGCGGAACACTATTTCTAAAACTGTAGATGTAAAAAAAACCATAGCCCCCACTTCCACCAGACTCAATACTTACGAAAATATCTAATATGTTATCTTTAGAAAAATCCCCAAGGAAGAGCTTAGCATTGTACCCAGCATTATTTTGGAGATTAATTGTCGATACATGGTTTGAACGTCCATCTTGAATTACTAGTGTAATATTATCTGCAAAGATATCTGTTTCAGATTGTTTATTTCCATATAAGTAGATGTAATCCATGATACCGTCACCAGTAACATCACCTTGCTTCATGTCTAGTAAAACTATGTTCCTAGAATACGTTCGGTAACCATACGAATGTTCCTGAAATGGCTTGAACAAATGAACCCCTCCAAAAAATCCTCTTCATAACCCATATGAAGGGGAAAAGTAACCGAAATCTTGATCAAACTCATCATCATAATCTGTATGAAGGGGAAAAGTAATCAAAATCTTGATCAAACTCCTCTTCATAATCTGTATGAAGGGGAAAAGTAATCGAAATCTTAATCAGACTCCTCTTCATAATCTGTATGAAGGGGAAAGGTAATCAAAATCTTGATCAAACTCCTCTTCATAATCTGTATGAAGGGGAAAAGTAATCGAAATCTTGACCCAAGTCTTCTTCATAACCTGTATGAA
>NZ_JBALOQ010000020.1:0-14744 GCF_036962705.1 Bacillus sp. JJ1562 | reverse complement strand
TATGAAGGGGAAAAGTAATGGAAATCTTGATCAAACTCCTCTTCATAATCTGTATGAAGGGGAAAAGAAATCAAAATCTTGATCAAACTCCTCTTCATAACCTGTATGAAGGGGAAAAGTAATGGAAATCTTGATCAGACTCCTCTTCATAATCTGTATGAAGAGGAAAAGTAATCGAAATCTTAACCCAAATCCTCTTCATAATCTTGTTGAAGGGCCAAATCCAACCTAATTGTATACCATATGTAGGTCAATACCTAAGCGATTGTGTGGATGCCTATTAAGGTCTTGAAATGTTTTATTTAGTGTAAAAGTGGTTTATAGGCATATACACATTTTTGAATGAACAAGTTGATTGGCCGATACCAAATGAATACACAAAGGTATAACTTCTAATAAAATTAGTGAGTTATACCTTTTTCTTTGTTAACTTAAAGCTTTGTGGCTAACAGAGGCAGCCGGTATGTGCCCCTAAATTAGGTGATTTGAGTAAAGAATTATTTAAAATACAAAAGATACTCCTACAATAATCAATAAGACAAACAAAACAACAATTAGCACAAAGTCATTATTATTTTTGAAATCAGACATGAAGTGAAACCTCCTTGAATAAATGGTTTTTTGTAGTCTTACATTCATACTATATGCATTGGAAAAAAAGTGTTATGGTCATTTGAATGAGGATATTCGTGGAAATATCGTTTATTAAAAATATCTAAATCTGTATACTTGAAGTATTAGCGCATTTCCCTAATGCCGTACGGTAATTCTAGATATAGATCCTATATTTCAAAGTTAAAAGGAGTAAATTATGCTACGTCCCATCCGAAAAATATATCAGTTTATTTTTGATGTACCTATAAAAGAAGCAGAAATATTAAATCATCGGTACCAGGTTAAAGATATGATTGGGACAGGGAGTTATGGAATTGTATATCTTTGTCGTGATTTACAAACGAAGGAAGATAAGGTAATAAAGCAACTGCGACCAAGTAAGCGTAGAAATATGAATGAAATCAAGCTATTTCATGAGGAAACAGCTATCATGGAAAAACTGAAACATAATCAAATGCCAATGTTTTACGAGGCCTTTTCGGAAAGAGGTCATTATTTTTATGCAATGGGTTATATTGATGGAGTAAACTTAGAGGACGAAATTTTTCTAAATAAGAAGACATTTAATGAGAAAGAGTCGTTATTATTTATTGCGAAATTAATTAAGTTTGTTGATTACCTTCATAAAAAGGATATTTACCATCTTGATTTACGGATACCAAACATTTTATTAAAAAACGATGAGCCTTATTTAATCGATTTTGGTTTGGCAAAACAAGTAAAACCTAATCAATCCCTTGAAAATAATAATGAAGAGTTGAAACTTCAGGACTATTATGATTTAGGAGATATCCTTCTATACTTGCTTTACACAACATATTCTTCAAAAACTAAAAAAGCCCTTCCGTGGACAGAAGAACTTTCGTTAAGGCAGGAAACCGTTTATTTATTGAACAAACTGCTAAGAATAGAAGAACCGTATTCCACAATTGATCCTATCTTGAATGATCTTAATACAGCAGTCAAAGCTTTTTCGAAAATAGCAGTTGATGGGTAATTAGCTGCTGCTTCCCCAGCTCCTACGTTTATAACGTTTACTTCCACTCATTGGGTTATATTTTCGTCCTCTGCTACTGCTTCCTCCAAAGTAACGATGCCTTCTGTTGCTACTGCTTCCTCCGTAGTAACGATGTCTTTTGTGGCTACTACTTCCTCCGTAGTATCGCTGTCTTCTACCACTGCTTCCTCGTGCGATATTTCTTAGTTGCCTTTTGATTTTATCAAACATAAATTCGCCTCTTTTCGTAGTATGTTTGCTTTTGCCTATTCTAACATACGTAAGTATTTGGATGCTATTTTGACGTCTGCTTCCAAAAACAAGGAGGTAGTTTTTTGTCTTTTTCATTGGCATATCATGTTTAGGTACACTGAGGATTAAAAAAGCTTTTCAAAAGCTGGCCAAACTCTAATTTTTCATTTCTTGTGATACAATAAAGCTATAGTTAGTTTCGAGACGAAAGCCCTGATTATAAGGGAATATGTGAGATTGAGGGGTATGAAAAAAATGCACACAGTTTTTACATATATTGTTACTCTTATTGCAATAGGGATTTCAGTGTTTATTACACTTTTTTTCAAGATTGAACTAGAGCGAATGTTTCGTGAAAAAACGAGTGTGATCGCTTTTCATATATGTAATGTGCTTATTGTGTTAATGGTGTCGTTTGCGTTTCATGCGGTATTTACCATTTATGTATTTGAAAATGAATTAAACCTATTACTACAAATGTTTATTAATTTGATTATCATTCTACCTATTTATATCGTCGGAAACATCTTATTTGAAAAGAATAAATTCAAATTTCGAAAATATAAACCAGCTGAGGATGGTAAGGTACTTGTGATTAACGAAAAGTACTTGCAAAAGAAAAAAAGGAAAGTTGAATAGAGGGAAAACGAAAACCAGGTGCTTACATCTGGTTTTTTTTCTATTGTTCCACAAAATCCGCACGCTAATAGGCGAGTTTACCAAACCCAACTGTACTAAATAGAGGGACTAAGGTCCTACCTAAATACTACATATAGCGTATTTTTGTAAAAAAACTGAAAATTACACCATATTTGGAGGATATGAGAGGATATGGGAGAATCTTTAAAGGATAAATGCTTTTGGCAACCTGAGGTTTTGAAATCATGAAATATGCTTGTTTATCCCGAGATATGCTAGATTATCAGGTTTGTCCTCATTTTGTTATTCATCTATACTTTTAATGTAAGCCTAAGATTAACCACTGTTAAACAATAAATCTATTCCCTCCAAGCTCAATAGTCGAAAAAGATGTATCCTCAAATAACTGAAATATGTAGCCATTACATCTCTTCTACATTTTTCGTCTAATTAATTGTTGCCTTTCTATTATTCTAATTAAATAAAACATTTTTAGTTAGGTTGTTAGGAATATGAAAATGCTAAAAAAATGAATGGTTATTCATTTTTGGTGGGGTTATTTGGTTTGTTAAACAAAGTAAATATATCGGTTTACTTACAAATAGAAGCTGAAAAAAGAAAAAGGGGAGAAATCATTTATGAAACAAAAGTTAATTACATTAATAACCGTTCTATTACTAGCCTTAGTTGGTTGTAGTAGTGAAGGGTCTTCAGGTGATGGTGAACCAGAAAAATTAGAAAAAATTGTGCTTGCTGATGCTGGTTGGGACAGTATTCGTTTCCATAACAGTATTGCACAAAGAATCCTCGAGGAAGGATATGGGTATGAAACAGATGTTACAACAGGATCGACTGCTGCAACACTTGAAGGCTTACGTCAAGGTGACATAAATGTGTATATGGAAGTTTGGACTGACAATGTAAAAGAGCTATATCAAGAAATGACAGATGCTGGAGATATTGAAACAGCATCTACAAACTTTGATGATAATAGCCAAGGGTTATATGTACCGACTTATGTGATTGAAGGGGATAAAGAAAGAGGGATTGAGCCGTTAGCACCAGATTTAAAAACGGTTGAGGACTTAAAGAAATACCCTAAAGTATTCCCAGATCCAGAGGATTCAAGCAAAGGCCTTATCGTAGGTGCTCCTACTGGATGGGCTGTTGGGGAAACAATGTCAGTTAAGGTTGACACATATGGCTTAGGAGATACGTTTAACTATATTAGTCCAGGCTCAGATTCAAGTGCGGTTGCAACTCTAGTCGATGCATATGAAAAGGGCAAAGGTTGGGTCGGATATTACTGGTCACCAACATGGGTAACTGCAAAATATGATCTTACCCTTTTAGAAGAACCGGAATATAACGAAGAACAATGGAACAAAGACTTTGGAACTGAATTCCCACCAAATGATGTTGTCGTAGCTGTTCACAAGGACATGGGTGAACAAGCACCAGAGGTTGTGGAGTTTCTAAAAAATTATAAAACTAGTAACGATTTAACTGAAGAAGCTCTTAAATATATGAATGAAAATGATGCTTCCGCCGAAGAGGCTGCCCAGTGGTGGATGAAGCAGCATGAAGATGTTTGGACTTCTTGGGTCTCAGAAGACATCGCTGAAAAAGTAAAAAAATCACTAGAATAATGGTTACGTAGTAGTTGGCAACCTGCCAACTACTACAATTTTCAAGAATAGTAGTCGAAAACAATCAGGTTTTGTAAATAAAAGTGAGGTGAATGGTTACATCATGTAACCTGCTTATGGGTAGTTTTCCAGATATTCGTTGGGAATTTATCGGTGAATATGTAGAAAAATTTATTAAATGGATAGATATAACTTTCGAAGGTTTTTTTGATTTCATACATCTAATCTCCTCTCAAACAATTAATGGAATAAGTGGTTTTCTCAATTTCATTCCATGGTGGCTCTTCTTAATTATTATTTTCCTTTTAGGATGGCGCTTTAAATCTGTTCTTTCCGGTGTGTTATATGCATTCTTTATTTTCTTAATTGGAACGTTTGGATTATGGGATGTATTAATGATTACGATAGCCATTGTCTTAACATCGGTTCTCATATCCCTAGTTATTGGGATTCCACTAGGTGTGTGGATGGCATTCAGTAAAGGATTTTCCGTTGTCATGAGACCTATTTTAGATGCGATGCAGACAATGCCGAGCTTCGTTTATTTAATCCCTGCGATTTTCTTTTTCAGCCTAGGTAACGTTTCTGCAGTATTTGCAACGTTGATTTATGCGTTGCCACCTGTTATCCGATTGACTGAGCTAGCGATTCGAAATGTTGATGAAGATGTGATTGAATCTGCTCAATCATTCGGTTCATCAAGATGGCAAATGCTAACAAAGGTTCAATTGCCACAGGCGCTTCCAACGATTATGGCGGGGGTTAACCAAACAACAATGATGGCACTCGCGATGGTTGTTATTGCGTCAATGGTTGGGGCGAAGGGACTTGGTGAACAGGTTCTAATCGCAATTAACCGTATTGATATGGCACTCGGATTTGAAGCAGGTATCAGTATCGTGTTCTTAGCTATCATTATTGACCGTGTGACATCCGGAGTAGCAAGCTCGTTCCAGAAACACAGGGGGTCGGAATAATGGAAACAAAAATTAAAATAGAGAACGTCTCAAAAATATTTGGTTCAAAACCAAAATCAATCATTCCGATGGTTGAAAATGGCATGAGTAAAAAAGAAATTTTAGAAAAAACCAATCATACTGTTGGTGTGTATAATGCATCAATGGAAATCAAAAAAGGTGAAATCTTTGTGATCATGGGGCTTTCCGGAAGTGGTAAGTCAACTTTGATTCGCTGCTTTAACCTCTTAAATAGACCAACGTCTGGAGCCATCTATGTAGATGATGAAGATGTTGTTCGCTATAATTCATCCCAGTTAAAGAAGTTCAGACA
Source organism: Bacillus sp. JJ1562 (assembly GCF_036962705.1). Lineage (NCBI taxonomy): Bacteria > Bacillati > Bacillota > Bacilli > Caryophanales > Bacillaceae > Bacillus > Bacillus sp. JJ1562. The sequence goes on along the minus strand of NZ_JBALOQ010000020.1, from coordinate 9,302 downwards.
GGATAAAATTGCAATGGTGTTTCAGCACTTCGGTTTATTTAGTCACCGAACGGTTTTAGCAAATGTTGAATATGGCCTTGAAATAAAAAATGTCTCAAAGGAAGAACGTAGAGAAATTGCGTTAAAAAATATTGAAAGTGTTGGGCTAAAAGGATATGAGGATAAATATCCGGGAGAGCTCTCAGGCGGAATGCAGCAGCGGGTTGGACTTGCTCGAGCACTGGCAAACGACCCGGATATACTCCTGATGGATGAACCGTTTAGTGCACTTGACCCACTCATTCGTAGAGAAATGCAGCTTGAGCTTTTAGAGCTGCAGGATAAGCTTCAAAAGACCATTATTTTTATCACACATGATATCAATGAAGCTTTCAAACTTGGCGACCGTGTCGCTGTGATGAAGGACGGGGTAGTCGAGCAAATTGGTACGCCTGAGGAAATTATCGAGACTCCTGCAAATGACTATATATCTGAGTTTATCAAGGATATCGACCGTTCGAAAGTTTTACAAGCAGAGCAGGTCATGATTAAATCAAGCGCTTTGGTATCTCTTAAAGATGGCTTACAGGTGGCTGTAAAAGAAATGCAGAAGAACGGGATCTCAAGTGTATTCGTAGTGAACAAGCATAGACGCTTAGAGGGAATCGTAACTATTGACGATTGTATAGATGGAATCAAGGAAAAGAAGACACTGACTGATGTGATTCGGGATGATATTTTTACAGTTTCAAAGGATGAATATGTTCAAGACATCATTCCAAAGGCGTTGGAAACAAAGTTTCCGTTAGCTGTAGTAGACGAGGATCAGCGACTACTTGGAATCATCCTCCGTGTTCATGTTCTTTCAAGTTTGGTTTAAGTATTATGAATGAATGGCTCAGATTATATTAACAATCTGGGTCATTTTTTTCGGTAATAATAGAGCGTATCTGGGCAAATAAAACATTTGGTATTGTTGAAATTTGGAATCGTCTATAATCGCTTTTATAATTAGTGTGTGAATAGTATAATAGTTACATATATTGTAAAACGATACGAGGTTTTAGGGGGACGAAAAATGACGCAGCTTGATATGTTACATCCAGTTTTAGGAAGAGTTATCGAAAATATTGAAAAAGTAATGATCGGAAAAAGAGATGTTGCCACATTAAGCCTGGTTGCATTACTAGCAGAAGGACATGTTTTATTAGAGGATGTACCAGGTGTAGGGAAGACAATGATGGTGCGTTCCCTTGCAAAATCAGTAAGTGCGGATTTTAAGCGAATTCAGTTTACGCCCGACCTATTGCCATCGGATGTAACTGGGACGTCAATCTATAATCCAAAAGAACTACAATTTGAGTTCAGACCAGGTCCAATCATTGGACATATTGTTCTTGCAGACGAAATCAACCGGACATCTCCGAAGACACAATCAGCCTTACTTGAAGGTATGGAAGAAAGTAGCATCACGGTTGACGGAGTAACTAGGGCCTTACCGAGACCATTCTTTGTCATGGCAACACAGAACCCAATTGAATATGAAGGAACATATCCACTTCCAGAAGCACAGCTTGATCGCTTTTTATTAAAAATGAAAATGGGTTATCCGTCCGTAAATGAGGAAATCGAGGTTTTAAATAGAGCGGAAAAGGCTAAGCCAATTGAACAGCTAGAAGCGGTCATTAGCCTTGAAGAGTTAGTTGCCCTTCAAAACGAAGTAAAAGAGGTCTATGTCGACCAAACAATTAAAGAATATATTGTCGATTTAGTAAGACGAACTAGAGAGCATAACTCTATCTATTTAGGGGCTAGTCCGCGTGGTTCAATCGCATTAATGAAGGCGGCTCAGGCGTATTCCTTAATTCATGGAAGGGATTTTGTGATTCCAGATGATATTCAATACCTAGCACCATACGTACTCCCACATCGAATCATTTTAAAATCGGAAGCGAGATTTGAAGGAATGACAACCGATAAGATAGTTGAGAAAATCATTGAAAGAACACCGATTCCAGTGCAAAGGTCGTTGAATCGTTGATGAGGAGACTATTTCGAAAGCTAAAAGAAACGGGTAGGCTCGTCAATATCTTTCTTCTCATTGTTGCAACATTCGTATATGCGATGTTTCAAGGTGGATTTGTAAGCTGGTTTCTATTTTATAGTTTCATCCCGTTTGGGTTATATTCTTTCGTTCTATCAATCTATTCTCTTAAAGATTTTAAGCTGATTCGTCACATCAACCAAACAGAGTTTGTGGCTGGGGAAAAATTTGAAGCAACCATTGTGATTAGGCGGAAGATCCCTTTTCCATTAATGTACCTAATAATTGAGGAGCGTATCCCCCAACAATTAAAAAAATATGAGCAATCAAAGCAATCTAAGGTCGTGTTATTCCCCTGGTTTAAGCGGGAATTATCCTATAAATACGAATTCGACTCAATCCCGAGGGGAGAACATATATTAGAAGGAATTCGAATCAAGACAGGAGATTTGTTCGGACTTATTGAAAAAGAAACTTTGCTTCCGGTTCGTGACCAGTTTTTAGTATATCCACAGTACGTAGATATGGTATATCGACAGCTTGAAAGTCGCTTTGAACAAGGGATGACCTCTTCAAATGTGAGATTGCAGCGGGATACAGCGATTGCAATTGGTGTAAGAGAATATACACCAGGGGACCGATTTTCTTGGATTGATTGGAAGGCATCAGCAAGGCGAAATAACATTATGACCAAGGAATTCGAGCAGCAACAAAGCCATGATGTCGTTTTATTCATGGATCGAACCAAATCAACTCATTTTGACCAAGTTGTAACCTTTACAGCCTCCCTTACAAAAGCAATTTTGAGAAAAGGAGCACAGGTTTCATTAATCTCTATTGGGGAGGATCAAGCTATTTTTCCTTTAAAGGATGGTGAATCCCAGCAACAAGTGATCTATCACCACCTAGCAAAGGTAAAAGACAATAGCCCTATCCCTTTTTCACAAATTGTAGAATCAGAGATAAAAAAAATCTATCAACCTGTAACCTTCATACTTGTCACGAGTGAGTTAAGCGAGAGTATGATTCATTTAGTCGGAAGATTTTCAATGAGAAATGCAGATTTACAGTTTTTCGTGATAAAAGAAAAAGGAACGCAGCTGACGCAAGATGAAATTGGTGTCCTTGGAGCAATTCGAAAGCACAATGTATTTGCGAAAGTCGTCTATGAAGGGCATTTTGCAGACGTATTTTATGGGGTGAATAAATCATGAAGCCTAAAGTTCCAGCACAACGTGATATTCGGAACCTTTTATTGAATATCTTTGGCTTTCTTTTGCTGTGGGAATGGCTACGACCACTTAAAACCGTGACAGATACTCAGGAGACATCCGGGTTTGTTATTTTTATTGGTGCATGCTTTCTCTTGCTATTTTTACGAGTGCCATTTTTGCTCGGTGCACTGATTAAGATTTTACTGATTGTTTTTATGATTCATTCACTCTATTTTAAACAGGACTTCTTAGATTTCGCATGGTTAGGTGAATTTATTGCCGATTTTATTAAAAATATCGGACTTATGTTTCAAGCGAATTGGTGGGAAATGACACCGATTTTCCGGACGCTTCTCTTTTGCATTTTGCTCTGGTTAATGAGTTATTTACTTCATTATTGGTTTACTCATCAAAAAAGAATTCTTTTATTTTTCGTATTAACCATTATTTATATCACGGTGATCGACACATTCAGCCCGTATGACGCCGAAGCAGCGATTACTCGGACTGTGTTAATCGGATTTTTTATGCTTGGGATTTTGCAATTTGAGCGATTAAAAGACAAAGAGCTTTCAAAGCATGTAAATATCGGGAAAAAATGGGCGATTCCTTTAGTTGTTTTTATTTTGTTTTCTACATTTATTGGCTACGTGTCACCAAAGGCAGCACCTCAATGGCCAGATCCAGTTCCATTTTTAACAGGGTATGGGCAGGAGAATGCAAATGGTTCAATAAATGGGGTAAAGAAAATTGGTTATGGTACAAATGACCAAAACCTGGGTGGACCCTTTATCGCTGATGATACTGTTGTATTTACAGCAAAGACTGAAAAGCGCCATTATTGGCGTGTTGAATCCAAAGATACCTACACTGGAAAGGGTTGGAGATTATCAGGGCAAGCTGAAAAGGAAATTTTCTACGATGAAAATACAGCCTTGAATTGGTATGAGTCAAAAACAGAGGTTGAGGAATTCGAATCAGAAATTCAAATGGATCTAAAGTATTCGCATATTGTGTATCCGTTAGGATTGACGTCTGTTGAGGCAGAGACTGATATCCAATTTAGTGTTAACCCGTTATCTGAAAAAATCTCTACTTTAAGGGGCAATGATGAAGTTAAATTGGATCGCTATTCGCTTCATTATGAGTATCCTAAATACTATATTAACCATCTCAATAAGGTTACAGAGACGGGGAGCTTAGAACAGAATGACATTTTCAGAGAGAGGTACACTCAATTACCTATTGATTTACCTGACCGAGTAAAAGATCTTGCAGTAGAAATCACCAGTTCACAAACGAACCGGTACGATAAAGTAAAGGCCGTCGAAAATTACTTCCAGGTAAATGGATTTGTATATGATACCCAAAATGTAGCCGTCCCAGAAGGTAACCAGGACTATGTTGATCAATTCTTGTTTGATACAAAAATGGGCTATTGTGATAATTTTTCAACTTCAATGGTTGTATTATTGCGTGCGGTTGATATTCCGGCTAGATGGGTAAAAGGCTATACTGAGGGAGAGCGAGTCGAATTAAACTCCTATGAAATTACGAACAATAACGCGCACTCTTGGGTTGAAGTTTATTTTCCGGAATTTGGTTGGGTACCCTTTGAGCCAACCAAGGGATTTAGTAACTCTAATCTATTTTCCTTTGATTTAAAGACGACTGGAAACCAAAATAGTCAAACACCACAAACTACACCGGAGGAAATGCCTAAGGAAGAAGAGGCGCAAGAAACAGCGGCAACACCTATTTCAGAAAAAACGGACAGCAGTATTTTTGAAAAACTTTCGGATATTTTCTCATGGAAATACGTGTTAATTATCCTATTAAGCATCTTCTTGATCGTTTACATCCTGTTTAAAACGCGAAAAAAATGGATGCCATATCTTTATATATGGTTATACAAAAACGCCAAAGATGAAGAGGTGTACTTTAAAGCGTATAAAGCGTTGCTAAAACAATTGGATCGTGTAGGTTTCCCGAGAAAAGACGGGCAAACCTTGAGGGAATATTCGATCCAAGTAGATAAATTTTACAAAGGGCATGAAATGGAGCAATTAACGCTAAGCTATGAACGAGCTCTATACCGTAAAGATAATGCCAATAAAGAATGGATAAAGTCCGTCGAATTATGGGAAAATTTAATTAAAAAGATATCATCTTGACCAACAGGTACCTGATTGATAGAATAAAAACACAATTTTAATAGAAGTATCCTTCGTATATCCTCGATAATATGGATCGAAAGTTTCTACCAGACCACCGTAAATGGTTTGACTATGAAGGCAGCTATTCTATTTGTGTACGTGAACTAGAATTCTGCCTTTATGGGCAGGATTCTATTTTTTTACTTAATTCCGGGGTTTGAACCGGAAGAATTAAGTAAAAGCCCCCGGCGGATGCCTCAGATTTTTAAAGGAAATTTTTCGAGCTTGCTCGAATAAAATCTGCCGAGGCATATTTGATGTATATTATCTGTAGGATATATTACAAAATATAACGAGGTGATTTTGTGAATAATGTTCAAGAAATGATCGTTGTTTTAGATTTCGGTAGCCAATACAATCAATTAATCACAAGAAGAATCCGTGAGTTTGGGGTTTATAGTGAGCTTCACCCACACACTTTGACAGTTGAAGAAATAAAGGCGATGCAGCCAAAGGGAATCATTTTATCAGGTGGGCCAAATAGTGTCTACGATGAAAACTCCTTTAGATGTGATGAGAAAATTTTCGATTTAGGTATTCCTGTATTAGGTATTTGCTACGGAATGCAGCTCATGACACAGCACTTTGGTGGTCGTGTAGAAAAGGCTCATAACCGTGAGTACGGAAAAGCAACCATTAATGTTCAAAACGAATCTGTTCTTTTTTCAAATATCCCAAATGAACAAGTAGTGTGGATGAGCCACGGAGATTTAGTAGTAGAAACACCAGAAGGCTTTACAGTTGATGCGGTTAGCCCGTCTTGCCCAATTTCAGCTATGAGTGATGCAGATCGTAACTTATTTGGTGTTCAATTCCACCCCGAGGTACGTCACTCTGTTTATGGAAATGATCTTCTTAAAAACTTTGTATTCGGCGCTTGCGGATGCACAGACAGCTGGTCCATGGAAAACTTCATTGAAATCGAAATGGAAAAGATCCGTCAAACCGTTGGTGATAAAAAAGTTCTCTGCGCACTTAGCGGTGGTGTAGATTCTTCAGTTGTTGCTGTATTAATCCATAAAGCAATCGGTGATCAATTAACATGTATGTTCGTTGACCATGGCCTTCTTCGTAAGGGGGAAGCTGAAAGTGTGATGAAGACCTTTAGTGAAGGCTTCCATATGAATGTGATTAAAATCGATGCTAAGGATCGCTTCTTATCTAAGCTAAAAGGGGTAAGTGATCCAGAACAAAAACGTAAAATCATCGGTAACGAGTTTATCTATGTGTTTGATGATGAAGCTGCAAAGCTTGAAGGAATTGATTATCTTGCACAAGGAACTCTTTACACAGATATTATTGAAAGTGGGACAGCAACTGCACAAACCATCAAATCACATCACAATGTTGGTGGACTACCAGAAGATATGCAGTTTCAATTAATCGAACCACTAAACACCTTATTTAAGGATGAGGTTCGTGCATTAGGAACAGAGCTCGGTATTCCTGATGAAATCGTATGGCGTCAACCATTCCCAGGACCTGGATTAGGTATTCGTGTTTTAGGTGAGATAACAGATGATAAACTGGAGATTGTTCGTGAATCTGACTACATTCTTCGAGAGGAAATTAGAAAAGCGGGTCTTGAGCGCGAAATTTGGCAGTACTTTACTGTTCTTCCGGATATTCGTAGTGTAGGAGTAATGGGAGATGCAAGAACATATGATCACACAATTGGAATCCGTGCTGTTACATCAATTGATGGGATGACATCAGACTGGGCTCGTATCCCTTGGGACGTTCTTGAAGTCATTTCAACAAGAATTGTAAATGAAGTAAGTCATGTAAACAGAGTGGTGTATGATATCACAAGTAAACCACCAGCAACAATTGAGTGGGAATAATACACGAACGTTAAAAAAAATAAATAAAATAATGTTCGTTTTTTAGGTTGACTCACTAGGTACATTGTCATATAATAAAATCGAAATATAGATTTTGTTGAAATACGTCGTATAATCTTGGGAATATGGCCCAAAAGTTTCTACCAGGCTACCGTAAATTAGCTTGACTACGAGGTATAACAGATAATGAAGAGAGTCTACTGACTATGATTCTCCTTTTCTATCGTTAACCTTAACGTCAAGCGCTTCAGATATTTCTCTGGAGCGCTTTTATGATTTTGTTTTTATAATAGACTCAGTTTTTTTACGACGATATGGATCAAAGGGAGAGGGAATCATATGAAAAAGTATTTTCAATTCGACGAGCTTGGAACTACTTATAGAAGAGAAATTATTGGTGGAATCACAACGTTCCTATCAATGGCGTATATTTTATTCGTTAACCCATCAATTTTATCATTAAGCGATGTACCAGATTTACCAGATGCATTAAGAATGGATGCGAACGCAGTGTTCGTTGCGACAGCTCTTGCAGCAGCACTCGGAACATTAATCATGGGTGTCGTTGCGAAATATCCTGTAGCCCTAGCTCCTGGTATGGGACTAAACGCATTCTTCGCTTATTCAGTTGTCCTAGGTATGGGTATTGCATGGCAAACGGCTTTATCTGGGGTTTTAGTATCAGGTATCGTATTAGTCATCCTAACATTAACTCGTATTCGTGAAAAAATTATCGATGCCATCCCGCAAAACTTAAAATTAGCAGTTGGAGCAGGGATTGGATTATTCATTACATTTATAGGTCTTAAAAATGCAGGAATTGTTATTGCGGATCCAGCTACTTTAGTAGCATTAGGTGATTTATCAAATGGAAATACATTATTAGCAGTTTTTGGTGTTGTTATTACAGTAATTTTTATGGTTCGTAATATAAATGGTGCAGTATTTATCGGTATGGTAATTACAGCTATCGTTGGGATGCTATTTAACTTAATCGATGCACCTGATAAAATTGTAAGTTCTGTACCAAGTTTAGCACCAACATTCGGAGCTGCATTAACACACTTCGGAGAAATTTTCACTATAGATATGTTGGTCGTTATCCTTACATTTATGTTTGTTGACTTCTTTGATACAGCCGGAACTCTTGTAGGTGTAGCAAACCAAGCAGGAATCATGAAAGATAATAAACTCCCACGAGCAGGAAGAGCTCTAGTTTCTGATTCAAGTGGAACAGTAATTGGAGCAATCTTAGGAACTTCTTCTACTACTTCTTATGTTGAATCAACAGCAGGAGTTGCAGCTGGTGCAAGATCAGGATTTGCTTCAGTAATAACAGCCATCTTTTTCTTGTTAGCCTTATTCTTCTCTCCTTTATTAGGAGTAGTAACACCAGCTGTTACTTCACCAGCTCTAATCATTGTTGGTGTATTAATGGTTGCAACCTTAGGTGATATCGAATGGAAAAAATTCGAGATTGCGGTTCCGGCATTTTTAACAATCGTGACAATGCCTTTAACATCTAGTATTGCTACAGGTATTGCGATTGGCTTTATCTTTTACCCGATCACAATGATGGTAAAAGGAAAAGCAAAAGAAATTCACCCACTTATGTACGCTTTATTCATCATCTTTATTTTATATTTTATTTTCTTAGTGTAAAAAACGAGGATGCCAGATTCGAAATCTGGTGTCCTTTTTTTATGTTGAGTCGAAGTCTGCGCTTGTCATCTAGCGATATTTATCGCATTTTGGAATAGTAGGGTGGAATTGGTCGGAAATTCCAGAACAATTTAGGTTGACGGTGGAATAATAACTTGGTATATTAAGTAGGTCGCTGCTACAGCGCCTTAAAAAAAGTATCACCGATTAAAGGGTGTTGACATAGACTTTTAAAGATGATATATTATAAAAGTCGCTGATGAACAGCGGGTCAAAAAAGTTCTTTGAAAACTGAACACAATACAAGCGTCAACGTTTAATTCTAAGTAACAAACTTATTGAG